>NZ_JBKWZF010000087.1:0-5021 GCF_046991905.1 Finegoldia sp.
TAAAAAAGCTAAAACAAATGAGAATATCAATTTAAATTGCTTTCTCATTATTAATTTGTCCTATTCAAAATTAACTTGTGGAGCTTTTTGTGCTGAAGCATCTGCTTCGAAATATTTTTCACTACTGAATCCCATTAATCTAGCAAATATAACTGTAGGGAATCTCTTAACTTTTTGATTATATGATTTTACAACTGTGTTGTAATTCTTTCTTTCTGTTGCTATTCTGTTTTCAG
The DNA here is from genome assembly GCF_046991905.1 of Finegoldia sp. Taxonomy (NCBI): domain Bacteria; kingdom Bacillati; phylum Bacillota; class Tissierellia; order Tissierellales; family Peptoniphilaceae; genus Finegoldia; species Finegoldia sp. The sequence goes on from NZ_JBKWZF010000087.1 coordinate 237, forward strand.
AACCTGCCAATTCATCCATAAGTTGTGTAAAGTGTGTGTCTGATTTTAATTCAGGATATCTTTCCACAACAACATTCATTCCATTTAACGCTTTTGTCAATTCATCATTTGCTTTGGCCAATTCTTCTGGGTCTTTCGCATTCTTAACGCCACTTCTAGCTTCAGATACTTTGATGAATACATCTTCTTCATGTTTAGCAAATCCTTTTGCTGTGTTAACCAAATTTGGAATCAAATCAGCTCTTCTTTGAACAACGTTTTGAACTTGTGCGTAAGCTTCATTAACATCTTCCTTCGATTGAACCAATCCGTTGTATTGTGGCACTAATAGTAATGCTAATACAACAATAATTCCTATAATAACTCCTGCTTTTTTCATAATTCCTCCTATTGTCTAATTTTAATTAATTCCATATTGTCTATACATTCTTGAACCAATCCTTCAATGTCTAAGTTTTCTTCTTCTCTTTTGACATCGTAAATTCTTGGTTTAGTAACTGGTCTTTTTGGTGTAAACACAGTACAACAATCTTCAAAAGGCAAAATTGATGTTTCATAAGTTCCAATTTCTCTCGCAATTTCGATAATTTCAGTCTTATCACTTGCTATTAACGGCCTCAAAATAGGAAGACTTGTAACTTCATTAATAACAGAAACTCCTTGAATAGTTTGACTTGCAACCTGTCCTAAGCTTTCACCAGTTATCAATGCATCTATCTTATTTTCATTTGCTATTGTTTCTGCGATCCTCATCATAAACCTTCTGGAAATTATAGTCATCATTCTTTCCTTACAGTTTTTAGTTATAGCTTTGTAAATTGGAAGCAAGTTTACAGAATAAAAATTAATATTACCAGTATAGTATGAAACTTCTTCTGCTAACTGCTTAACTTTCTCAAAACCTCTTTGGCTGGTAAAAGGATAACTGTGGAAGTGCAAGCAATCCACACGAACTCCTCTTTTTGCCATAAGAAAAGCAGCCACAGGACTATCTATACCACCTGACAATAAAAGCAATCCTCTTCCAGAACTTCCTATTGGAAGACCTCCCCATCCTTTAATTCTGTCAGTATATACATAACAGTTATCCTTAATGTCTACATAAACAAAAAACTCTGGGTTTTTGATCTCAACCTTAAAATAATTCCCGTATTTTTTTAGAATAGTTCCGCCTAAAAGTGGGTTTAATTCTGGTGATTTTGGTTCAAATTTCTTATCAACTCTGTGAACATCAACTTTGAAAGTTTGAAGTTTATCGTCTATAATTTTACCTTCTACTATCTTTAATACCCCGTTTTGAATACTTTCAACCGTTTTTTCACATTTAACACAAGGGCTAATGTACACAATTCCGAAAACTTTCTTGATTTTATCTATCATTTCATCAAAATCATTAACATCAGCTTTGATGTACAACTTACCTTGTTCTTGATAATATTCATCAATTTTATATTCAGAAATCGCATCCAAAATCTTACTTATAGCACGCTTTTCAAATGTGTGCCTATTTTTTCCTTTTAAAGTTAGTTCACCAAAACTAACTGATATATACCAATCTAACATTTATCTCCTCATAATATCTCTAATATCTTCTAATCTAAGTTTTAATTTTTCTATAAATACATCCACCACATCTTCTGGAGTATCATCTGTAAATGAAATTCTAATACATCCATCTGAAAACTCATCAGGAGTGTTGATGCTTTGAATTATCCACGATTTCTTGGAACCATTGCATGCACTACCTGTAGAAATATATATTTCATCTTGTTCCAAATAGTGTAGCAATACTTCACTCTTAATGTAATTAAAGCACACATTCGTAATGTATGGACTATATCCTTCTAGCTTAGAATTAAAATACACACCGTCAATTTTTGATAATTCATTCATCAAATATGACTTCATCTTGTATAATCTGTCGTAAGTTTCATCAATTTTTGAAAAAACTTCTTCACTAGCGCATTTTAATGCCACAATCCCCGCTACATTTTCAGTTCCTGGTGAAATTCCTGATTCTTGTGAACCTCCTATTATAAGAGGCTTAACTCTTTCAGGATTTCTAATGAAAATCGCACCAATCCCTTTTGGAGCGTGAATCTTATGACCACTAATTGTGTAAAAATCAATCTTAGCTTCATTTAAATCTAATTTTATTTTCCCAAAACCTTGAATACCATCAACATGGAATAATGTATTAGGATTTTTCTCTTTAATCTTTTTGCCTAATTCTGTAATTGGAAGAATCTTTCCTGTTTCATTATTAACATGCATAACTGATACTAATCTAGTCTTGTCATTAATTAAATCGATGATATCGTCAACTTCAAAATCATCACTTACATTTACAAAATGAACAGTTCTTTTTTCCTTCAATTTATTATAAGTTTTAAAAACAGATGAGTGTTCAATATTTGTAGTTATAAATTCTTCTTTGTTATCACTTGTAACACTTCCATTTATTGAAATGTTATTACCTTCAGTACCACAAGATGTAAAAAATACATTTTCAGGTTTAACATTTAATAACTTTGCAATTGAATTTCTTGAATCAGTAACAAGCTTTTCAGCTCTCATTCCAAAATCGTATAAACTTGAAGGATTCCCAAAATCAACAGTCATTGCATTAACCATTTCTTTTACCGCATTTTCTGACACTTTCGTAGTAGCAGCATTGTCTAAATATATCATTATATCCCTTCATTTCTATTTAAAATCATACTAATATTATAACATGTAGAGAAAATTTACCAAAATAATAGTATAATGGAAATGGTGATAAAATGAATGAAAATTATGCTATTATAAATATAGAAACAACAGGAATTGATCCTCACAAAAACCATATTTATCTTATAAATATCTTTACAAATGATAGATATTATAATTTCTACTCAAAAAACAATGAATCTGAAGAAAAAATCATAAAATCAGCTTATAAAATCTTACAAAACAAACAAATTATTAGCTTTAGTGAATTTGACGTAAAATTTATCAATACCAAACTAATAAAATACACAGAATTTGATGTGATTAACAATTGCATTTACTTGCAAAAATTAATTAGAAATTACTACAATTCAAAATTCACTTCCCTTAAAGCAAAAGATTTGGCAGCAAAATTATTCGATATCAATATAGATGATAAATCAAAATCAGTGAAACTACACAAAAAGATTTCAAAATCAAATCGTATTTCAGATGAATTAATAGAATTTGCCAAAACATCCATGAATTTTAAGATAAAACTGTACAATTATATGATAAAATGCTTCGAAGAAAATTGTGATATTTTTAATATGTACTCAAAATTCGTTAGATATTTGTTGTATGATGTTAAGAAAGTAAAAAACAACTTAGAAATTAGTTTGATTACAGATAATAAAATGGAAATTGATGCCATCTATGAATCAACTCAAATCAAATCACAAGGAATGTTTATAACTTTATGTTTGAGTTTGCATGAAGGATACATTGAAGATGATTTTGTTGAATGTTCAATGACAAGTATGGACAACAATTATAATTTAATAAACAATTACTACCCTTTAGTCATAAATGAAGAGTTTATTTATGATAATATTAAAAAATTAGTAAAATACACACTTACGGAGATTTTTAATGAATAAAAAGACAAAACAAATATTGTTTGCAATATTAGGAAACTTAATAATAGGATTTAGTATAGGAATACTCAGACTATCAAAATTAGGCGTAGATCCTCTTAGCTTTATGAATAGTGGATTTTCAGACTTTTTGAAAAAAGATTTTGGAACTGTAATTACTGTGACCAATTTCATATTAATCGTTATAGTTTTTATTGGCCACAGAAAATCTATCGGACTTGGAACAGTTATAAATATGGCGACTGTAGGATACAGTGCTGATTTTTCGTACATGCTACTAAAGTTTATGAATACTGACAAATTTTGGGTGAACTTTATTCTGTTGATAATTGGAATAAATATTATGAGTATAGGGGTTGGAATTTATTTGGAAGCTGACCTAGGTGCCAGTGCTTATGACGCTATGCCCTATGTTGTGGACAATATAGTTAAGAGAGATTTATCATACAAGTATACAAGGATCGTATTAGACATAATATGCATCGTAGTTGGTCTATTATTTGGAGAACAAATAGGAATAGGAACTATATTTTTAGGATTTTTATCAGGCCCACTAATTGTATTTTATAGGAATTTGGCTAAAAATTTAATTTTTGAAGAGATTTAAAAATATTTAATTATTTGTATTGAATAATCCTTAATTTCGATTATAATAAAAGTAAATAGAATAATAAATAACTGGAGGAAATTATGAAACTACAAACGTTAAAAAAGAAGAAAAAAGGGTTTACATTACTTGAATTATTAGTCGTACTTGCCATACTGGCTATCATTATAGCAATAGCTATCCCAGTCTACAAAAACCAAAAAGAAAAAGCGGCCATAACTGCCCACAACGCTAACGTAAGAGTCTTGGAAACAGCTGTAGAAAGCTACAGGCAAGATAAAGGTAAATTACCTGATAAATTAGATAAATTAGTACCTGATTATATTAAAAGTGTACCAAAAGTTCCAGCAGGTGCAGTTGAAGGTTCAGTTAAATATGATATTGATAAGGATGGAAAGATAAAACCAGGAGAAGTAGATAAGGACAACAGTGATAGTAGTCAGACAAACCCAAAACAAAATTAATAAGAACTCAATTTAAAAATATAAACCTGCTTAATTGACCTGAACCCGTAAACACGGAATAATTTAATAATATTTTAAGCGGAATGTA
>NZ_JBKWZF010000088.1:0-5008 GCF_046991905.1 Finegoldia sp.
TTTCCTCCTACTTGTCTATCTTTGCTTGTTATGTAAATGTTTGTGTGAATTTTTCTCACACAAACTCCTCAACCCATCTTCATTCTATTTTTAATCTTATTTTCTAGCAACGATGTCAATTTCTTCATTACTAAGGTCAAGGGAACTATAATACTTTTCAATCATCTCTTGTAAAAAGTCAGCTAAATCTGTCCATCCATCTTTCATAGAAAGCCTCCGTTCTACATATCCGGTTTTGCAAAATGATATGTAAAACTAAAAGCAATTCCATACACCTATGAAAATCGTCTGTCTGCTTTCACAGACAGACGATCCACAAGTTTTAAGTCAACTTCTCAATTATGAAAACACTTCATCTTCCTAGCATTTATCTCGTTAATTTCTTGGCTCTTTAATACAAATCAAATAATTCAAAGATAGACTTCTAAGAAGTGCTTTATCAATTCCCAATAATTCTCTTTTTGTTGTCTTTCCTAAGTATGATTTAATACGCTTTTTATCTATCGTTCTAATTTGTTCAAGTAAAACAATAGATGGCTCAGCTAATGCGTCATTATTTCTAATCAAATAATGAGTTGGCAAACTTGGTTTATTTCCTACTTTTGTGGTTACCATAGCTACGATTAAAGTCGGTGCGTATTTATTACCGGTATTATTCTGAATGACTACCACTGGTCGCATTCCTCCTTGTTCAGAGCCGCATACAGGGTTCAAATCAGCATAATATATATCACCTCTACGATACGCCCAATCTTTATTCAACATATTGAATGACCTCCTTTTTCTTGGGTATGTACCGAAAAGCTGCAATCATATTTGACAATCGCAGCTTTCCCATGCGAATATGTGAACCCTATATTTGTCCTAAACGCCCCTAGGGATTGACTGTAAAATCGTATCGGGAAATCATCAGATGGCTGTCAGCGAAACAGCTCCATAGGGTTTCTGCCCTCCGCCGGGTTCTCCGCCAGCTCCGTAGAGAAGTATCATTGTCCCTGTTGCTTTCATTGCCGAATAAGAAGCTAACTTATTTTTACAAGCTGATAAGACTCGCTCGTGCAATCCCATGAATAATAATCCTTACCTTCTCTTACTCACTTCGTGCAGTCATGGCGTATCACTGATGTGGCTGATGTTCTCACACCGGCAACAGGAATGTACCTGATGAATGATATTCAGTTTTCAAAGATCCTGTAGCTCATTTCTGACTACACCCAAATTTTATCCTTTCCCGAATTACTTTAGGAGGGACTGATAGTGCCAGTTGATAGCACCAATCGTGCTACTTATATCAAAGTTGCAACATCACGAATTAAAGATTCTGCTTGAAGAAGTTTCTTTTGCAGCTCGTCAGTCCTCATGCCTTTTCCAAGCAGCAGATAATCAAGTGATACATGGAAATACTCAGAAACTTCGATAGCAAGATCTACCGATATGCTCTTAGTTCCTTGTTCTAGCTTGCTCATCATACTCAAACTGATATTCAATCGTTCTGATAGCTGATTCTGTGTTAATTGATGTAAATTTCTTAATTCCTTGATTCTTTTTCCACATTCTTTTGGATCGTAATACATTTTTATTTCCTCCTGTTTTTCCTTGAATTTGCAGATTTGAAATTCAAAGATTTGGAGGAGAACGATTACGAACTAAAACTGTAGATAAAGAAAAAGAGCGACCATCTTCACAATTACTTGCAAAGACGATCGCTCTGTATTTATCTGCTTTTTCCAATTAAAAACCCTCACTTTTCTTTCTGTGCTTTGTCCTTGCACAAAAAATCTACAAAGTGAGGGTGTTGCGAACGGTGTTGTGTCGGTCGCATGATGGTCGTATAAGAAATTTAAGGTGTTGCAACAGTCGTTTAACGGTCGCATGGCGGTGTTATGGCTCTATATTGCTCCATTTAGTGCAGATAGCAGCACTTGATATTCATCATCAGTTAAAAGTCTTTCGGCATTTCTAAGCTCTCCACGAGCCATTCCATTTGCACCAAGTTTATACATCGCTTTAATCAGCCAGTAATAAACTTCCTTGTTGGCATTATCAACTATCAATGCTTTGCTTGCATACTTTGAATGTCATCATAGTTCTCTGCTTCAAAGAATGCTTTCAACAGATCATTGATAATTCCCATATATTTATGATGAAAGCCAATCTCTGAGTTCATCAACCAATGTTCTCCGGTTGCTGATGAAAGCAAGCTTCCTCGATAAATATTCGTCAGCTTCTTCAAAATCTCAATTTTGGCTTTGTTTGATAATGTCTTTTGTGATAATAACCAATAATCTTCAAATAACTGAAGATCTGTAACAATATTCAATTCCGGATTCAGCTGATACCCTCGACTAGTCGAAATAATCAGTTTATGATCTAGCACATCGCTGAAAAGCATATGCAGCCTATAAATAAGCGATTTAATTTTGCTGCTTGGATTATCAATAATCTCATCAGGCCAAATCGCATCACATAATCTTCTCGGTGAGCAATGTTGGTTCGGATTAAGCAATAAATAAGTCAAAATCCTAATAATCTTTGGTGAGTTGATTTCATCTTCCTTCAACACGCTTTTTAAAGTATGGATTTCAAATGAACCAAATAAATTGATTACAATATCTTTATCAGTACGGATTTCATCAACCGTAAACGCACGATTACTTCCGGCAGTATGCCTTGCTTCGCTGATTGCTGAATACACTACAAAAGAAAGCACTTGTATCAAACTGATTTTTCTCTTATGTTTCTTTGGGTTCAGCACAATCAAAAATCCGGCAGGGTTCTTCCAAAACGGATACGCTATCAAAGAATCAATATCAAGATTCTTATAATTGGCATACTCTTCCCGATTCGTATCCTTATAAACAGAAGTATCCTCAATAATCATACACTTGCCTTGATGAAGGGCATTGATCCATTCCTCTGACGGAAAAATCTTGTCCTTTTCAAAAAAATTCCGTACGATCTCATTATGTGTTTTTCCGCTTGTCCACCAGATAGGGTTCCATACGTGAAAAATCAAATCCGCTTCTACGACACCACACCAGTCTGCGTCATAAAATTCAGCTACAGTATTCAAGGCATTCATTGCAATCTTCTCCGGATTGTCTTGATCATGCGATTGAAACTCCAACTTGCATAATGTTTCCACAAACTCTGACGAATAAGCCAAGTCTTTCCAATCTTCTAAAATTTCTTGTCCCGCACTCGGCGTGGGAATTCTTATTTCCATTTTGTTCACACTCCTTTAAATGTAAAAAGACCGAAAGAAAGTCAAATATTGACAGTCTTACGGTCTGCTTTATCTGTTTTGAGGACTGTCTAATCTATTAGTTTAGGCAATCTTAATCTCGCTTTTTCTCTTGAATCACTCATTTTGCTTTTTATAATTTCTGATGACATCTTTTTTATAGATAACAATATCGTCAATGAACGAAACTATAAACTGTAATGTCGTTGTATCACATTTATTCAACCGATCAATGATTTGGTCATCAATCAGATAAGCTTTGCTAACATGTGATGAGTCCATGAGAAAATAATCAACGCTCTTATCAAGTGCAACACTGATTTTCATCATCATCTCAAGCGATGGTTTGTTTATCCCATTTTCTATCGCACTCAGATGATTACTTGAACAATTGCATATAGATGCAAGATCATTTTGGGTTAGCCTTCTTAGCTTGCGTACTTTCTGGATACGCTTGCCCATCTTTACGAGGTCTAGTTCAATTTCTATTTCAGAAAGATCCGTCAAATCTTGCATGTAATCACCTCCATCCGTATGTATCGTAAACATATTTTAAAAAATATTGGAGTTGATTAGAACAAAGCATTATTCATAGTTTCCAACTGATACTTTTAATTTCTAAAAAAATATTTAGAATATCCATATATTACTTAGAATAAACAAAATGAGCTATCACATAAGATAGCCCAAATTTTGATTCATCATCTGTTCTTATCAACTTTAATCAACGTAAGCCATTAAATTTTATTAGTTTAATACAGATAACGAACGCATTACCAAATCTATATCTCTATTTTCCAATTCTTGAATAATATGTAGATATGTTTTTTGTGTCGTATTCATACTTGAATGTCCGAGCCTTCTTGCAACGCTTGCAATAGATACTCCTGCAAACAATAGAATTGAAGCATGAGTATGTCGTAAGCCATGTACGGAAATCACTGGTACATTTGCTTTTTTGCAATACCTACTCAGAATATCATTCACAGTTGAGTTATACACTTTACCTTTGATGAAAACCGGTTCATCTTCTGGTAATCCTTTAATCAACTCAGAAAACTGAATAACCATTTGCCAATCAATTTGAACCTTTCTTACTGATGATTTATTTTTGGTTGGCAAGAATCCTCCATTTCCTTTATAGTTCCAAGTCTTGCTTACTGATATCGACTGACGTGCAAAGTCAAAGTCCTTTGGTGTCAAAGCTAAAGCTTCAGAAAAACGCAAACCTGTTTTAGCAACAAGTAAAATAAACCAATCCCAATTAATTTCTGACGAAAGATTCAGTGTTGAAATTAACGTATGTAGCTCAAACTGATTTAAGTATTTAATTTTCTTATTTTTACTCGGTGTCTTACCTTTGATGATTGCTTTTCTGGTAGGATCTCTTTCTATCAATCCTTCATCAACAGCGTCTAAGATTGCTCCCTTTAATTGATGATGAAAATCCATAGTAGTTTGTCGCTCGTGTGTCGCTGCATAATCATTTAAAAGTTGCTGATATGAAATTCTATTCAAATCAGACATCTTCAAATCTGGTGCAAGCTTCTCTAACCACTTCTGAGTCATCTTATATTTACCCAAAGTAACCTCCCTTATCGCCCCTTCCTTATATACTGAAATCCATTTTGCATAATATTCGCAGAATAATTCTGCATTTTTGTTGTTTGTTTCCATTTTTGCCTCCTGTTTATACAAAATGGCTTACGTTGATGAAGGGTGATAAGGTGGTCGAGGTTACGAAAATACTCTCCTATCTGTTGT
>NZ_JBKWZF010000089.1:0-4932 GCF_046991905.1 Finegoldia sp.
TGAATCGTGTGTGCTATGATTTGACACCGAAACCGTGCGGAACGATTGAGTGGGAATAACAAATTAAGTGTTTTATAGTCTTAGAATATGCCTTAAATAAAGGCTTTCTAAGACTTTTTCTTTTTTAGTGGCTACAAATTGGCTACACTTTATGGATTTTTTGTAGCCAATCCATTAGAAATTAGAGAATCCAGTTGATTAGCTACTTCAATTTGTTTGTTTGGATATAGATGACTATAAGTATCCATGGTAGTCTGAACACGCTCATGACCAAGTCTTTCAGCAATTAATAGCGGTGAAAATCCTAGTTCTACAAGTAAACTGGCATGACTATGTCGTATATCATGAATTCTAATTTTCTTTACTCCAGAGTCGTCACAACCTCGTTTAATTTCTCGTTCTACAAAGTTTTTTGATATCGGAAATAAACGATGGTCATCATTAATTTCGTAAAGCCTACTCATGTAGTCTTTAAGACAATCACATAAAGCAGTAGGCATAGCAATGATACGATTACTTTTAGGTGTTTTCGGTGATGAAATAATATCCTTGCAATTTAATCTTTGATAGCTTTTATTGATTGTTAGTGTTTTCTTGTTTAAATCAATATCAGCAGGTGTTAAGGCAAGTAATTCGCCAATACGAATACCTGTATAATATAAAGTCATAAACATGGTATAACTTGTGGTCTTATGCTTCATACAATCTATAAAGGTTTGAAATTCTTCTTTCGTCCAAAACAACATTTCATCAGCGTGCTTTTTACCCATACCACCAGCTTTGTGGCAAGGATTTTCTTTTAAGCCATAATATTTAACGGCGTAATTAAAAATCGCGGTGATTTGGTTACTAACTGTTCTTAGATAAGTTTGTGAATAAGGTTGATCATTTTCACCACGATAGCTAGTAAGTTCATTTTGCCAATGTCTGACATCGGTAGGTTTAATTGCATTTAATGTCATCATACCAAAATAGGGAATAATCTTTGTATCAATCATATAGCGTTTATTAGCGATGGTTGATGGTTTTAAACGATGAGACATATCCTTCAAATAGATATTAACAAAGTCTTTGAACAACATTCCTACGCTACCATTTGATTGTTCAATAAATTCTTTTTCCCATTGTAGGGCTTCTTTTTTTGTAGAGAAGCCTCTTTTCTTTTTATGGACTTCTTTTCCAGTCCAATCTTTAATGCGGATTTGTGACATCCATTTTCCTGTTTTTGAGTCTTTAGTTACTGACATAAAAATTACCTCTTTCTTTTGATTTTCTATGTCAGACCTTAGTTTTCTCTTAATTAGAGTGATATAAGTTTTCTAAGTATGCATTTCGTTTTTCAATGCGTTCTTCTTCGCTCAATTCCTCAGGTTCGTTGCTCTCTAAACCACAAGAGGCATAATATGCAAGGGTCTGATCTTGCCATTTGCGATATGTCGCTTGGGAATGAGTATATGATTGAACTTCTTGTCTTTCATTCTCCCATTCTTCTAAGAATAGGCACATGTCTGCATTGTAATCAGCTTCTAGATCTTTTCCTTTAAAGCTAATAGAACATTCCCATTCTTCGCTTCTAGGCGGTTTCTTAACATCAATATTGAAGTTAAGATTTGATACTTTTTCTAATTCAAATAGAAAGCCTAATACATCAGCAAGACTTCTAATTGGAGCAACATCAGTATCAATACCTAGTATGTAAGATGTAGTCGTATCAAGCACTTGAGCAATTTGATTGACTACTGAGAACGAAACTTCAATTTCGCCAGTTTCATATTTTTGTACAGTACGCAATGACTTATCAAGCAGTTTTGCAAATTCTGTTTGATTTAGTCCTTTCTTTTTTCTTAGGGTTCTAATTCTTAACCCTATGGCAGAATAATCCATTTTATTCATTTTTCGTTCACCTCGTCCACATTATAACACTTCATAATATGTATTACAAGTACATATCTATATTATTTTATATTGACATCCGCACTATATATATGTATAATGAATATGTATTAATAGTGCATATAATGATAAATTATATAAAATGAATGCACATTTAATACACAAAGCGACTGAAAGGAGGTGAAAACGCTATGAAAGCTCAATTTATTACAGCAGAAGAAATTCAAGAAGTAATGAAGATTAGTCGTAGCAAGTCTTATCAAATCGTTAGAGATTTAAATAAAGAGTTAAAAGCGATGGGATATATTACGATTGCTGGAAAATGTCCAATTCAATATTTCAAACAAAAGTTTTATGGCTTAGAGATTGGTGGTGAAAAAGAATGTCATTAGAACAAGAAAAAATGACTGATCCTTTATCATTAGTTGGAGCTAATGAGGAACAGTCACCTTATAACTTAACACAAGAAATTATAACAAATGAAGAAAAGCTAGGCAATAACAACTTGGATGATATGTTAAAGCTATTAGCAGAATATGAAGCAAGCGATGAATATCAACAGTTTCTTGAAAAAAGTAAACCTGGTTATATGGAAACCTTAACCATGAATAATCTATATGAACATGTATTCACGAATAAGCCACCTATCATTGAAGGACTTTTATATCCGGGAACTTATTTGTTTGTCGGAGCACCAAAGGTAGGTAAGTCATTTATGATGGCACAGATCGCTTATCATGTTAGTACTGGCAAAGCTTTATGGAACTTTGAAGTTAAACAAGGAACGGTTTTATATCTCGCGCTTGAAGATGATTATCGAAGATTACAAAAGCGTTTATTTCAAATGTTTGGAGTAGAGGGTACTGATGAATTGTATTTTGCGACTAGTTCTAAACAATTAGGTCTAGGCTTAAATGAACAACTATTAAGATTTATGAATGAACATGAGAACACCAAATTGATTATCATTGATACTTTACAAAAAATAAGAGAATCAAGAAATGATAAATATAGTTATTCAAGTGATTATGAAATCATTACGCAATTAAAACAATTTGCTGATGAGTATGGAATCTGTTTATTGCTAGTTCATCATACTCGTAAACAACAAGCAGATGATAAGTTTGATATGATTTCAGGAACAAATGGACTTCTAGGTGCAGCTGACGGAGTATTTGTTTTACAAAAAGAAAAGCGAACTGGAAAAACGGCTACCTTAGAAGTAGCTGGAAGAGATCAACCAGAACAAATGTTACATCTTGAAAAAGATCTAGAGCATTTGGTTTGGAATCTAAAAGAGGTTGAGACAGAACTATGGTTAAGTCCACCAGATGAAATTCTTGAAGCAATCGCTAATTTAGTTAATGCTGAAAAGAATATGTGGTGTGGTAGTCCAACCGAACTTGTCGAAGTATTGAATTTGGATATGAAAGCAAATTCATTAACGAGACATTTGAATGTTAAGGCAGGAGTATTACTAAGTGAATATAATATCGCATACGAAAATAAGCCGAAACATTCAGGAAGAAGAATCACCTTGAGTTTTGTAGCTAAAACTTAAGGTGCAACGATATGCAACGATTGCGACGGTAATTTAAATAATAATGACGATATCAAAAATATCGTAACTATCGTCGCTATCGTTACATTTAGCAAACAATAGTAGTGAATAACTGCTATTTGTTTGACTATCAAGAAATACTTGAATTTCTTGATGTAGAAAGCCTCGCAGAGCCCACGACATCTTTGCAACTGTAAGGTTGAAAGTGTCATAGTGGGTTATTACACTTCGAAAAAGTGCATTCTTTAAGAAAGGAAGGATTTAAAATGTGGCAAGAAATGATGGAGTTGATCGTACATTTGCAAGAAACAGAAACTTAAAAGAAACGAATATCGCTCATACAGAAGAACATAATGAAAGAGAAATGAGTGTTTATCGAAATCCAGATATCGTCGCAGAAAGAAATTTTATGAATGTGCATTATAAAAAGCCAATCGCAAAATATGAAGAAATGTTTAAGCAATTAGAGACAGATAAAGTTATTTCAACAAGAGGATTAAAACAAGATGCTGATCATTATGGCGAACTTATCTTTGATGTGAATTCAGCTTATTTCCACAATCATGGTGGTTATGAATTTGCCAAACAGTTTTATTTAGATGCCTATCATGCAGCGATTGATATCGTAGGTGGGAAAGAATATATCTTATCGGCAGTCATGCACGCAGACGAAAGAAATCGTGCAATGTCAGAAGCACTAGGACAAGATATTTACCATTACCATCTTCATGTAGTTTATATTCCAACAGTGGAAAAAGAAATCTTATGGTCTAAGCGATGTAAAGATAAAAACTTAGTTGGAACTGTAAAAGAAGTAATTAGACAAGTAAGTTCTAGCAAGAAATGGAATTCTAAACCAGCATTAGATGAAGAAGGACAACCAATCATACAAAAGAATGGAAAACCAGTATTAAGGAAATCATATAGTGTTTTACAAGATGATTTCTTTCAAGCAATGAAAGACAAAGGATATGATGATTTAGAAAGAGGAGAGCGTGGCAGCAGTGAAGAACATTTAACTGTTACACAGTTTAAGGTTGAAAAAGAAAAAGAACGCTTAGATGAATTACAAAATCAAGTTTTAACTAATGAGAAGAAATTAAAACGAATTGAATCGGTTTCTAAAATTCAAAATCAAATTCAAGCACGCTACGAAGAAATTGATCATATGGGAAAAGAAACTTTTACTGGTAATGTTCAATTTACAAAACCTGAAGCTAAGAAATTAAAGAAACTTGCAAAACAGAGCATTGAATATAAAAGTAAAATGATTAGCTTAAATAACGAATTAGAAGAAGCTAAAAAAGATATAGGTATTTGGAAAAGAAGATATGAAGAACTTAAAAAACAAACCAAAGATTTTATTGAAGCAATTAGAAAAGCACCAGAATTAGTTAAATCATTTATTCGTAAAGTTCTTCATACAGAAAAAGATGTTCCTAAACATCAGCAACATAAAAAACATGAACGAACAATAT
>NZ_JBKWZF010000090.1:0-4931 GCF_046991905.1 Finegoldia sp.
ACTTCTTTCCAAAGAATAGAGGCTACTTTTAATTTATTTGAGTAGTTGTAACTATTTTCGTCTGCACAGAAATCTTTTAAAAATTTATTCCATTGACAAACCGAATTATCATACTTAGCATAATTTGATTTCCCATAATAAACTTTTAGCATATCTTGAATTGTAAAACTCAAATCATTTTCTCTTTTTACTTTTCTCCAAGCAGTAGCCATATCAGCAGTAAATTTAAATGGCGAAACATCTGTTAAAATTGAGAAATACTCTCTGAAATGTGTGTTAAAGGAGAACCCGCATTCAAGTAATGGAGTATCTAAGGTAATAGTTTCTACTTGTTTCTTTTCATTTTTTATTGATGACTTTTTAATCAAATCACCCTTAAAGTACTGCTCAATAATATAATTGAGTTCCTGTTTTGTACCTCTGTATTCTAATCCTAATGTCTTGCATATCTGTGAAAGTTCTTCATGATACCAATAGTATTTATTAAACTCATCAAACGATGTGATTTTATCAAACTCAGGTCTACTTTCTATCAATATTTTATCTCCTTAAACTAATTTACCTAATTCTTTTCCCAATTTTCATTTTCTTACGCCATTCTGGTGCTAATCCATCATCAGACCAATATTCATCCATTTCAATAATCAAATCATCTTTAAGATGAATAAAGCTTACTACATGAAAAGACTCACTATTATCTCTTGGAAAGACTCGGCAAGCCAGAATAATAGTATTTGCATTTTCTTCGATTCGTTCTATTTCTCCATTCCAGTTTCCTGGATATTCACAATTTGCTTTTATATACTCATCTAAGGTAAATACCTCATTTGTGCAATGCCATTTTATTACAGCATTTCTTTGAAAATATTTCATAAGCTCTTCTTCATTTTGTGATAAAACTGTTTTGAAAAATCTATTTGTGTCCATAATTTAAAATCATCCCTTTGAAACTTTTTCATTGAATAGATCTCCACCAACCACTAATTTTCCTGTATCAACATTATAGATATTAAGATAAACTTGATATAGAAAATCCAATTTCCGTATAAATACAGCAATTAAGCATTATTCATCTATTAAAAAATCAACTGTTTTACCATGTATTTACTATGATTGAATATGATTCTTGATATGACGAAAAAATATAGGGAGATTGCACGTATGATGAAATCGTGTGTCTCCCTCTAACAAACTATCTAAAATTTTCTACATTTATAACTCTGGAAAAGTAACTGCACAAATTCATGTTGTGAGTTACCATGATTATAGTAATTCCCTTTTCATTCAATTCTTTCAGAAGTTTCATCACTATCATTTCGTTCTCTTTATCAAGTCCAGAAGTTGGTTCATCAGCTAATATAATCTGGCTTCCTTGCAAAATTAATTTAATAATTGCAATTCGCTGCTGCTCTCCACCGCTTAGCTGATATACTTTTTTGTTAAGCATATCACTCAACTCAAATTGCTTCAAATACTCATTGATTATTTTCAGCTTTTCTTTCTTTTTCATTTTTTTATATTCAAGAGCTAATTTTAAATTCCATAATACGCTTTCATCTTCTATTAGTCCATAATTTTGAAACAGATATCCTATAGTATATCTCCTCAAAATCATAGCATTTTTGCTGTTTACGGACAAATTTTGATGACTATCAATAGTGATTGTTCCCTCAGATATATCAGTAATCAATCCTATTATATTTAAAAGTGTCGTTTTGCCTGCACCACTTTTGCCTACAAGTCCTACAAACTCGCCCTTTTCTATTTCTAAAGATAAATTTTCAAATAGAACCTGATTTTTTCCATATTCTTTTTTGATATTCTTCAATGTAATCAATGACATACTTATGCCCCCTTTTCAATCTCATATAAAGAGTTTAAGATATAAACTCTATAAAGCAACTCGCAGAATATATAGTCAATAAGTATAATCGCAAAAAGACAAGCAAAATAATAATTTATAACAGTTAATACGCCCGATATAATTAGTTCGATACCCCAAAAAATATAACGATTTTTCAGTGTTCTAAAATGAGAAAATCCTAAAATCTCTTTTGCCGCATATCTCTTTCGATTTACAACAATGTCTACATAGTTTGAAATATACAAAATAAACAGTAAGGAAACTATAAATACAATCGTAAACATAGTGAGCGTTTTAAGAACAAATTTTACATTTTCAAGTTGCATTAAATAAGGTGTAAGTAATGTTCCGGCTGTAACTAATTTCTCGAAATTATATTCTGCTAACAGAGAAGAAAATTCTTCTCTTGACTCCATTTGAAAAAATAGACATCTTCTATTTAAGGAATCCAAATAGTAAAGCCCTCCAAAATCGCCCGTATCAACAATGATAATTGGGTCAGTCATGTCTGAAAAACCATTTTCTGTATTAACTTTTACCGTAGAATCATCATCTATATAGACAACATTAAATTTATCAATAGATTTTTCTTCTCCCGGTATTTTATAAAATTGATCGTAGTTCATCAATCGGAAATATTCTTGCTTAATATATTCTTTAATAGAATTTTCATCGCTCTTATATTTATGAGGAACTAATACTGTTGGCTCATTAAATATATCCTCTCCCAATGGTTTTCCATTGAGTTGGACATTTGAGAATTCACTCAGATAATTTCTATTTGCTATAACAAGCTGTTGTTCATAATAGGGGCGTGATGTCTGTAAAGCACTGCCCTTACTAAAATCACAAAGTAACGAATGGTTATCGTTGTACATTTCTAATGTTTGTTCAGAATAACTTTCTAATATGTCTTTGTTTGCTAACGCATAATCATATTCTGATGAATTAAAACCATTAGCGGTATAATATCCGTCCAGATACTTATAATCTAAAACAGCTTGTTGGCTTTGTTTAAATGAGTTTCCTTGATTTAACAATGAAATAATAGTAATCGTGATTATTACTGAAAAAACTATTTTTACAGCCTGAACTATAATGTTTATGCCGCTATTTAAAGTCTTATTTTTTATCATTGCTTCCAAAGAAACAAATTTAATTAAAATACTTGTAATTAAAACACAAATTATATTTATAGCTAAAACAATAGTAAAGAAAAGTATACTTGTTGCTAAATAAGAAAATTCAAATCGGTTTGTTAATGCGTAATACAAATTTAGCAAGCAAATTAATGCTGAGCATATTACAACAAAATATTTTATTATACTAGCAATTTGCTCTTTTAAAATATGCACAGTAGAAAAGCCCATACTTTTTTTAATACCTATTTTTTTCAAACTATAGGATGTATAAATACAGTATATTATTTGAAGCACAATATACAAGATTACAAAATTAAAAAGATTCAATTTTAACACCATACTATACGGTATAGCTTCATTTTCAAAATCACTTATTGCAACAGACAGTTGAGATGCTATCTCTTTTATTTCATCGGATCGTAAGTCTGTATAGAATACACCAACACTATCTAAAAAATCTTCCTTTTGCAATTCATGATATTGAAGCGAAATAGACTTAGATATAGGTTGCTTTTGTGCAAATTCATTTAATGGATAGCAATATAAATCATAAACGGATTTATCTGTAGAAGTGAGCGTATTATTAATAAGTTCTAATTTGTTTTGAGAATATTCTTCTGTAAATATTTTATAAAATTTGTCGAGAATTTCTGGAGACGTTTCTTCTAAAACATACCCCTTCAAATTCTCGGAAGAAATGTTATTCTTTTCGTAAATGTTGTAAATAGAAGTATTAAAAATATATGCGAAGAGTATTATTTCAAGAAAAATAAAAATCTTTAAAAATTTTTTCATAACCTACGCCCTTTCTCTAAATAAATATACAAAATAAGGCGTGGCAAATAGCCCCGCCCTATGTGTTTGAACAGATTTACTTAATAAGGATAATAATCATAATAGGATGTTTCGTTCGCCCACCAAACCCTCTTTGCATCTTTGTAAGCGTAGTTTGATAAGAATCCACTAGTATATGTATTCCCGCCGACCTTTACAGTTGCCTTTACCATATAGTTACGACTAATACCTGCTCTACGACCGATTTCGGAATATACAATGGTGTCTGTTTGTCCCCCATTATAATACAAATCCCCACGCGCTACATCAATAGCCCACGCTGTAATTGGTGCACTCATCACCATAACTGCTGCTACAAGACCAACTACTTTCATCTTCATCTTCTTTGCTGTCATTCGCTAGATCTCCTTTCCACTTTTTATGGTTTTGTGCCACGTACTATTTCTATCAATTTTATTATAACACATCTTTGATATAATGTCAAACGTTTTCTTTTTTATTTTATACTTTACACCTGTATATCTGTTTCAATTTGTACATAATGCATAAAATTCTAAAGCCGATATTAGTATTTTTCCTGATTGTACTTTTGGAGTAAAAACGAAGTGTCTGTGATAAATTCCCTTTCAAAAATTTATAGGAATTGTACAATATAGATGTTTATTTTCCTCTTGTCCGCTACAAACAGAAAAGATAAATCTCTGTCAAGAGCCTGCCACTTATTTAGAAGTGGTTCTTACACTCTTGATTTCGCTTTTTGTTTGCTGTATCTTCTGCAAAGAGGGAAAAGGTTACTTGTCATCATCAAAGCAGCAATTCTTTAACGCTTCCTGTAAAAGCTCCATATCTTTTTTTGAGCCTGTGTCTATCCTTTTAAAAGTATAGTAAGGTGTTCTATATTTGTGTCTATCTGTGCTTTCCCAAAACATATCCATACTTTATATATCATCATAGCAGTCTAATATTCTTAAAATTTTTAAATGCTGATAAATTCTTTACCATGGTAAAAGTCGAATGCTTCTATATTTTTCCTCTGATATAGTCGATTATATATTTAACCTATTTATTTTATAACTTGATTTTAACTTTACCTTATCTCTATTTGTTAGATACTCTTCCACATCAAACAA
>NZ_JBKWZF010000091.1:0-4920 GCF_046991905.1 Finegoldia sp.
ACAAATATTTCTAAATGTCTCTGGTATAAAGTCCAACTTTTTGGGGTCACCTTATTTACGGGTGGTCATGATTAAAATAAATATTGTATAATAAAATAAAAGGAGAAATTATGAATATACTAGTAGTAGAAGATGATAAAATGATTAGAGAAGGAATTTGCGAGTTTTTGTCGGAATTTGGATACAATACATTTCAAGCAGAAGATGGAAAACAAGCCATATCCATATTTGAAAATAACGAAATCAACTTGGCTATACTAGATATCCAACTTCCGTATATAAATGGACTTGAAGTTTTAAAAACAATCAGAAAAACAAGTGATATACCAGTGCTAATGCTAACGGCATTCAGTGATGAAGAATACAAAATCAACGCATTCATAAGCTTAGCTGATGGATATATCGAAAAACCATTTTCATTACCGGTTCTAAAAGTTAGAATAGAATCATTAATAAAAAAACATTATGGGAATAGTGAAATATTTAAATACAAAAATACTGAAGTTAATTTCACAAGTTATACAGCTAGTGTGAACGGAACAAAAGTTGATGTAAATGCCAAAGAATTAGAAATTCTTAAATACATGAAAGATAATGAAGGACAAGCACTGACAAGAATGCAAATAATAGACAGTGTGTGGAAAGAAACAGATGAAATCCCTTTCGACAGAGTAATAGATGTATACATAAAAGAATTACGCAAAAAACTAGAATTGGATTGCATAGTAACCATCAGAAATGTAGGATATAAATTGGAGAGAAAATGAAAAACTTAAAAATATTTCCCAAAATGTTCCTGCAAATCTTCACGGCATTAGCCCTCACAGTTTTGTTCATACATTTGATGGTATTTCTAATATTTCCAAAAACATACCTGGAAGATAGAAAACAAGAAATAAACAAAAAAGCAAATGAAATATCACATAACTTAAATAAAAAAGAAATGGGCTATATAACCCAATCATTGAACTTTTATTCCGATAATAACGATATAAAAGCTTATGTAAAAAACAAAAACAACAACAACGAATTACAAATCAAAGAAATAATAAATTTCGATAAACAAAGCAATAATAATTCTCTTATAATAGAAGAACGTGAAATTGAGATATCAAATGGGGATAAAATATCACTTCAATTTGTTTCTACAGCAGATATGAAACAAGATGCCAAAAATCTAAGCTTGAAATTTCTTCCTTTTTCGTTGATAATATCTATGATTTTCTCAGTTATAATATCATTGATTTACGCAAAGTTAATCAACAACAACATAAAAGAGATAAAACGAGTTACTGATAAAATGATGAAAATGGACAAAAAAGCTCATCTTCAAGTGGACTCTACTAATGAAATTGGGCAATTAAAAATGCAGATTAATAATTTATATAATACATTATTAAAATCTATTGACGATTTGGAAGTCAAAAATGAAGAAATAATCAAACTAGAAAAACTAAAATACGATTTCTTTAGAGGAGCATCACATGAACTGAAAACACCTGTAGCCAGCCTCAAAATTATATTGGAAAACATGAAATACAATATTGGAAAATACAAAAATAGAGACTTGTATATAGATGAATCCCTTAAAATAATTGATTATTTATCACATAATATATCTCAAATACTAACATTATCATCGATAGAAAACTTGAAAAATGATGAGGAAGAAGTATTAATAATTCCAATATTAAATGATATAATAAATAAGCAAGAAGTGATAGCAAATCAAAAACACATTACAATCGACAACTACATTACTGATGAACAGATTTATATTGGAAAATCAGCGCTCAAAATCATACTTTCAAATGTAATTGGCAATGCCGTAAAGTACACTGATGAACATGGCACAATAACTATAAAATCAGAAAATAGATGGCTTAAAGTTACAAACACTTGTTCAAAAGCACATGAATTAGATACAACGAAAGTATTTGATGTAAATTGCGATTTGAATAAAGAAAACAGTAATGGACTCGGGTTGTATATCGTGAGAAACTTACTCAATAATTACAAAATTGATGCAGTTATTGAAACAAATGAAAAAAGCGTTACATTTAAAATCAAATTATAAAGGAGAACAAAATGTATATTTTAGAATTAAATCAAAATGGACAAGCTACAGAATTAGCAGTATTTGACACAATTGAAGAAGGAAGAGAATTCATAAAGAAAACAAACTGCTATGAAATTACAGAAGAAGATGGATTTGTATACGAATATATCAATCCCGAAAAATTAGATGAGTATGTAGAATTGGAACACAATGGCAATATAATTCCTATGACAAAATTCATGTTCACTGAAGAAGGTAAGGCAGAAATATTCTGGAAAGAAATTCCCAATCTATCTGAACATGGAAATGGAATAGTAGATAATTCTACAAGAGTCGACGCTTATGTAATAGCTAATAAAGATGTTAAAACATACATCGAAAATCGCGAAAAATCCTACAACGAAGTAAAAAAATACTTGCAAGAAAAAGGATATGACGTAGACAGGGCTTACTTCGGATCAGAAGATGGTGAAGCAATAGTCTATAGAAAAAACGAAAAAGATGAATGGCACTTCCTAACACATATGGATCCATCATTTTTTGAAGACAAAACACCACAAGAAATAATCGACGAGATAGAAGAAGATTTAAATTAAATATTTATACATTGCTCACTTGTTTTTCAAGTGGGCATTTTTAATTTATATGTAAATAATTTAATAGCATTAAAAGAATGATAATTCATAAAGCTAATAAATTAATTATAAAATGATTAAAGTTAATTATTAAACTAAATATATCATACGAATAAAATATATTTGAAAATCTAAACATTTGGCACGACATTTTAAAAAATATGTTTATTTTTTTTGCAGTAGGGTATATAATTAAAGTAATGATAGAAATGATTAATAATAAATAATAATTTAGAACTGTACAGTATTAAAAAAGAGAAAAATATGTATTTATGTCAATCATTTAATCAAAATATGTTAATGGAAAACACACCATTTGAGGAGGTTTTTATGGACAAGAAGAACAAGAATAATATTGCAAAAATTTTGTTGGCTTTCGGAGTATTAGCTAGCCCAATGATGTTAGCAAACCAAGTATCAGCAGATAATTCAATAGGTAATTCAATAGGTAATACTACTGACACTAATAAAATTCAACAAAACACAGAATCTGACACTGCAACAACTTACAATGTAATTAAAGAAAACAAAGAAGAAAAAGAACAAGCTAAAGAAGTAGTTTCTACAGCAGCAGAAAACAATAAAGCAGACGCAACTAAAGAAGCTACTACAACAAAAGACACTGCAATAGAAACAACTGAAACAACTTCACAAAAAGAAGAAGCTACAGAAGAAAAAGAAGAAGCTGTTATAGAGGGAAAAGAAGCATTCAAACTAACAGATTCTCAAAGACAAGCATTAAAGAATGCTAGCTTTACAGATGGCGAAATTGCAAAAATTGAAGAAGATATAGCAAATTCACTTGCAGAAAATCCTAATATTGACGTTGATGCAAAATTGAATAAGAAAATTCAAGAAGCTAATGCTAAAGAAGCTAATTCATTAGAAGTGGCTCCTGAAGGAGAAAAAGCATCACAAAAAGCAGGAAAAGGTCAACAAGTAAATAACAAGGTTCACGTATCAAACATAAATATCCAATATAAAGATGGTGGATCACAAAAAGAAGAAGTATGGGTTACAAGTGCAGGACACGCTGCATTTACAGCAGACTATAAAGTAGATGATGATGTAAAGAGTGGAGATTATTTTACAGTAAGCTATGGAGATAACGTAGTTCCTGGATTAGTAAATGAGCCTAGAACAGCAACAAATCTTATGGATGCTAGAGGTAGAATGATTGCCCAAGGTATATATGATAAAGACTCAAATACAACTACCTATACATTTACAGACTACGTAGATATATTTAACAATGTTCGCGGTTCATTCCAACAAAGTCTATGGCCAGTAAGAGAACAAATTACAGACGATGGTCAAAAAGTAGATGTAACTATTACTGTTGCGGATGAAACAAAAACAAGAAATATGACTTTTCAATATGGTAATAAAAAGTATTTACCAATAACTGAAACAATAACTTCCGTAAATAGAGAAGAAAATACAGTACACACAACAACTTACATTAACCAATCAGGCGATAGGATAGGTGGACTTAATAAAATAAAATTAGAATCAAACAATTATGAATACACTGATCCAAGCCAAGTTAAAATATATGAAGTTTCTAACAATGCTGTATTTAGAGATAGTTTCTCACCAAATTTAGCAGCTGGAGCTAAAGAAGTTACAGATTTGCCTATCACTGTAGAAAACGGAATCGCCTACATTGACGTCGGAACAAAACTAAATATGAAAACAAAATATGTAGTTTTAGGTACACCAACATTAAAAAAAGATGCAGATCCAAATAAAGCTGTTAAAGTTACTTCAAGTGTAGTTAATAAGAATAATGGACAAGTCGTAGTCGATAATCATGGCCAAACTGTATCACACTCTAGTGCTTTATTACAAGCAGGGGATACTTCAACAGGTACTGGTGACCAAGATGAAGAACCAGGAAGTTTCCAAGAACATCATATCTATATTACAAAAGATAAGAATGGAAATGAAATTGATCGTAAAGTTGAAGATGGTAAAACAACTGAAGGTTCAAAAACTGAGTTCTATAAAACCGGAAAAATAGAAAAAGATGGATTTAAATTCACTAACACAGATAATCCAGTAAATAATCCTATCTACAATAAAGATGGAAGTGAATCTGCAGGTAACTATGTACCAGGTCAAAAACAAGAAATAACTTATATCTATGAAAAAATTGTCGATGAACCAGTAGAAGAACCAGGTAGCTTCCAAGAACACCATGTTTACATCACCAAAGATGAAGAT
>NZ_JBKWZF010000092.1:0-4853 GCF_046991905.1 Finegoldia sp.
GTATATGCAAGGCATCCTTTTTCCTGTGCAAGCGTAAAAACACGTTGTGCATCACCAATGTCATTAAGTTAAGAATATGAAAACAAACAGGGTGCCATTTTATTTCATCTTATCCAGTTAGGATTAAGAGTGTTCTAAAAAAGTCGCATGACAAAAAGAACTTTTTCAAGCAATTTATAAACTTTTGAGTTATAATAATATCGTATTAAGAAAAGCGGTAGTTGAAACATACTAGCGTTTGTGATTTCACATGCCTCTTACATTTTCGAATTGGACGGATTGGTAAGAGTTCTTGTGAAATGAGTGTTTCAAGATCAGGCGGATGACCGCCTTTTCTTTTACGATGCTGGATAAAATAGCGACAATGATGTATCGCCATTTTTTTGTTTATCGCATAAGAATACTTTCTATCCTTACCTTTTACCTTTGGTTTATGATTTACTACATGATGAGCCATAATAAAGGATATATTATACAGTATCATTCTTGCCCAAATCTCCTGTTGGATGCTTTCTCGTTTTTTCGTATGAACAGCACACTGATCTGCTAAATATTTAAGGTCACGGAAGATAATTCTATACACCATCGAGTATTGTATATCTCTTTGATATTATCCTTATGAAATTCATCTCGACTTAAATTTGTGACAATTGACTCATATTCTTCACTGCCATCCAGCTTAAATCGAACTACGCGAAAATGAAGATCATACGAAGGATCATGTTCACCGATAAAATCAAACGTAGATGTAGTAGATAAGAAACGATATTTTTCTGATTGAGATTTTATATCTTTCGTCTATTTTCTTGTCAATTGTAATATGTAAATCCAAATCAAATTCTTCATCTGGCAGATTGAATTATTAAAAGACTAGAAATCGAGTGTATATCTTTCACACGTATCAAAAAGGACTTACCCAAATGTATGATATGAGCCATATTATTACAGGTTGCATAATTTCTATCCGCAATGAAAATAGCATTATCCTCGTGAAAACGTTCAACCATTTCCCACATGGCTTTAACTTCGTTCTTACTATGAATACCTTGAACGATCGTATCTAAATAACGATTGTTTAAAATATCATAGCGGGCATTAAGATGAAAAGCAGATAAAAATTTACCTTTAGATGAATTTTTATACAGTGAATCAGGATCACTATAATCAAGTGGTATTTGCATTTCAGACCCATCAACCGCAATAAGATGATAGCCCTTATATAAATTGTTAGGTGGAAATGCTTTATTCAGTTCGTATAGAATAAATTGAAAAACGCGTGAAGAAATCTTAGAACGTGCCTGAACAAATGCAGAGGCAGTTGGAGTATTATTTGAATAATGAAAAAAATCAAGTAACTCTTCGCGAATAGGCTTACCCGCCATTGACAAGATGTATGAAATAGTATCTTTAAAAGATAGCTTTCTAGATTTACGAGTAAAGTCAGAACCTTCATGTATGACAAAATGTCGTTCATACTTCAAACAGTCCGCCTTATTTAAAATCTTATCCAAAGAATTGAAAAGTAGATTATGGATAGAAGTCATACCACAATCTCCTCTAATCTTTTATCAAAAATGAAGGGAAAGCAAGATCTGGATGTATTACTAAGGATCATATAAGATCACCTCATACACCTTACAAAGGCGCGTGAAACGGAGCGCACGATTTTTCAAATTTTGTCAAGCGTAAATTAAAAAAGACACCTATACTTTTTTGTATAAATGCCTCTTCTCTATAATTCTTTAACTTAATGACATTGGCGCATTACAACGCTCTCTTGATGGGGAATAAATAGTATGACCACTTACATGAGACTGATAAACAAGCGTGGGAGATGCACGATTTGCTTGTGGAAGAATATAAAGTTGAATGGCATGTTATTGAACAATTAAAACAACAAAATCTAATGGAATGGGTAAGAAAGATGAATGTGATTGAGAATATTGTTGATGAAGTAATTAAAAAAGAATTAATTATTCAATAATGGTTATGTTAATCCTCATGGAGTATTCACGCTATGGGGATTTACTTGTATAAAACGAAAATATATTCATGAGCTAATAAATAGAAACCTAAAGTTTTAGATTTATCATTCCAATAAGAAGTAGAACTACAATTATGTTGTTCTTTGATTATGATTTCTTTTAGGGTAAAGCCATTATTTATAAAAGTTTGCATAGTTAAAAATCCTAATGGGATTACATTGCCCTTTTTTCTGATATCACCGATCATGAAAGAACAAAAATGTGATGGCTTTAAGACACGATAAAGTTCTTTGCTTACTTGATTCATATGTGCTAAAAATTCATTGTATTCTAAGTTAGATATATCATTCTCTATGTTTTTGCTATATTTAATAATATCGGCGTAAGGTGGGTGTGTACAAATGAAGTCTATCGAATTATCCTTTACCATTTTTAGATTTTGTGCATCACCTAAATGCAATTGTATATGTGCATTATTATTGCAATCAAAATTCAATCGATTTCTAGTTATTTCAAGAGCTTTTTTATTGATATCAATTCCTATAGCATTTCTATCTAATAATTTTGCTTCAATTAATGTGGTTCCTGAACCAACAAAACAGTCAAGTACAAGATCTTTCTGTTCTGTATATTTTAAAATTAAATTTTTAGGAACATGTGGTGACCAATTTCCTCTATAATCACCTTTATGAGTAGCCCAGTTTCCCCTATCTGGAAAGTTCCAAATAGTAGTGTTTTGTAATTTATATGTATTCATGTAAAAATACACCTCCTATTTATATATACGATCTAAAGTAAGCAAATTCCTAAAAATACTTCAAAAAAATTTATTTTTTTGAAGGGGGCTTTCTATTTAGTTTTAGTTACGAATATGTTAAAATAGCCATGATTAGGAAGGAGTGTTTTTAATGGCAAATCAAAAGAATTTATTATTAAGCCCAGTACTTAAATGGGTCGGTGGAAAACGACAGCTATTGAATGAAATTATTCCTATGATACCAAGTAATTGTTCAACATATGTTGAGCCTTTTATTGGTGGTGGGGCTGTGCTATTTGAATTTCAGCCTAAAAAAGCTATTATAAATGATTATAATAGTGAATTAGTAAATGTTTATACTGTAATAAAAGATCATCCTGAAGAGTTGATTAAAGAGTTGCAGTTTCATAAAGATAACAATACAGGCGAACATTTTTATATGGTCAGAGAATATGATAGAAAAACAGAATTTTTTAGCCAAATGACAGATGTTCAAAAAGCGGCAAGAATTATTTACTTAAACAAAACTTGTTATAATGGTTTGTATAGAGTGAACTCTGCAGGACAATTCAATTCCCCTTATGGAAAGTATAAAAATCCAAATATTGTGAATGAACATGTAATTAGAGCAATGTCAAAGTATTTCAATGATAATGCTATTACAATTAAAAATGGTGATTATAAAGAAGTGTTAAAAGGGTTAAGAAAAGGCGCGATCGTTTATCTGGATCCACCTTATATGCCAATATCAACTTCATCATCATTTACTGGATATACTGAAAATGGGTTTAATGCAGATAAACAAAGAGAATTAAAAAAAGAGTGTGACAAATTAAGCAAAAAAGGAATTAAATTCTTACAATCGAATTCAGATTGTGAATTTATTCGTGAGTTGTACAAAGATTACAATATAAGGATAATTAAAGCTAAAAGATCTATAAACAGTAAAGGGAATTCTAGAGGCGAGATAAATGAGGTGTTGATATACAATTATGAGCAAGAATAAAGAAATATCAGTAGAAGAAGCTTGGGAAAAAATATTAGAAAAATATGATATTGTAAACCAAATTGAAGAAAAAGGAATTTTTCATATTGAAGCATCCCAAATTAAAGAATTTAAAGAACCTCGTTTGATGTCTAAATGGGATAGTTCTGAACAGCTTCCTTCTATTTTAAAGAAAAATAAAATCAATATTTTACCTAACAGTAGACATTCGTATGTATTAGGTGATTTTCTTTTGTATCAAGATATTCCAGAATTAGAAGAGCATATTACAAAAATGACTTCTGTAGAGTTACCTGAGTATGAAAGTATTGATGTGGATAACATTACTTCAGAAGCTAATGCAATAAATGTATTAATTCTCTCAAAAATTCTTGATGATTTTTTAGAAACGCATGAAAATGTTGGAACTTTTAATGGCCGTATGGGAACTGGAATTTTCGATTTTAATGTAGATACGCATAGAGGAGTAAAGCGAAGTATTGTAGTAAACAATGCTCAATGTGAAATTGACGGTGGATTTGAAAACTTAGATTCAGTAGTAATTATGGAAGCAAAAAATGTAGTACACCCCGATTTTCATGTGAGACAACTTTATTACCCATATAGACTTTGGAAAACTAAAGTAAATAAACCAATTAGATTAGTGTTTTCGATCTATTCTAATAAAATATATCGCTTATTTGAGTATGAATTTACTGACATTAATGATTATTCTTCAATTAAATTGATAAAAAATAAGAACTATTCCCTTCAAGATACAGAAATAACATTAGAAGAACTTATAGAAGTTAGTAATGAAACAAGGGTTAAATATACTGACAATCAAAATAATAAAAATCTTCCTCCATTTGTACAAGCAGATTCATTTGAACGCATTATTTCACTTTTAGAAAATATGTATGATAATCCAATGAATGATGAAGAAATAGCAGAGTTAATGCATTTTGGTTTTAATTTTAGTAACAATAAACCAGTTTATAGACAATCACAATATTACTATAATGCAGGTAAGTATTTAGGATTATTTGAAAAAATAAAGACAGAAGAGAATGAAGCGAAATCTGTTTTAACAAGTTTAGGCAAGAAAATTTATAAAATGCAGTAT
>NZ_JBKWZF010000093.1:0-4822 GCF_046991905.1 Finegoldia sp.
GTGTAGTGTTTTTACTTATGAAGGGTGCATATACAGGGCATTATAACGATGTTGTAAATTCACTTAGCTATGCGATTCAAAAACGTACTGGTCTTGGTGGTACTGATCGACTTGAACCAAAATATAAGGAATCTTTATCTTATAATGTCTTTGATGTTATCAAATTATATATGACAAATTCAAGTCCCAATATAATAAAAAATTTAAATATGTTTTCTATTATTTCGATTGCTTCAATTATAGTTTTAACATCAATAACTTATGTAAAAAAAATACATAGAGACAATAAACTTGTATCACTATCAATGCTTCTGGCTATTTCAATCTGTGCTCCCTGCAGTTGGTTTATATTGGCAAAAGGTCATTCAACGATACATACGCACATCAATTATATTTTATGGAGCGTTCCTTTTTTACCATTGCTTGCAGCTACTGTAGGCTATTATATGAAAAAAATGATAGACTATTATTGGAAACAGAAAAAAACAATTTTTTAGTTATTTATAGTATATTAAAAGCAGTTACACACACATTTACAGTGAATTGGTATTATGCTCAAAGTAGTTTTCTACATACTAATATATCATTATTAAATAAAGCAGATCCAATGCTAATGCAAATATAAATAAAACATCTAAAGATTTACAGGAGATAAACAGGAGGTAATAATGGACAAAATAATAATTGGGGCAGGTTTATATGGATTATATGCCGCTCTATATTATGCAAAAAAGAAGCGAGAAAAGATAACAGTATTGGAATATGATGATGCTCCTTTTAAACGAGCAACCTTTATTAACCAAGCAAGAGTACATATGGGATATCATTATCCTAGATCGTATTTAACAGCAATGAATTCTTCTCATTACTTTGAAAGATTTAATAAAGAATTTGGTTTTTGCATTTATAATAAATTTGAACAAATTTATGCTACAAGCAAAAACTTTTCATGGACCAATGCTAATCAATTTAAAAAGTTTTGTATAGATGCTAATATCCCTTGTGATGAATTATGTGTTTCTAAATATTTTAAGGACAACATGTGTGACGGAGCTTTTCTGACAGAAGAATATACATATGATGCAAGAATTTTAAAGGAATTTTTCTTGGATAAACTTAGCAAATACAAAAACGTCAATATTTTGTATAATACAAGGATTGAAAAGATAATAGAGAAGGATAGAGAATACATATTGTATACAAATCATGGTTTATTTAACACAACATTTCTATTAAATGCTACATATGCTTCTACTAATCAAATAACTAAATTATTAGGCTTTGAAAGCTTCAAAATTAAATATGAGTTATGTGAGATAATTCTATGTAAAGTCAATGATCAACTTAAGAATATAGGTATTACAGTAATGGATGGACCATTCTTTTCTATAATGCCTTTTGGAAGAACAGAATATCACTCATTAACCTCTGTGACATTCACACCACATCAAACATCTTATGAAGAATTGCCTACATTCGATTGTCAAAAAAGGAGCCGTGGTTATTGCTCTCCAAAACAGCTAGGCAACTGCAATAGCTGTTTTGCGCGACCTAAAAGTTCCTGGAAATCAATGTCTTTGATGGTGAAAAAGTATTTAAAAGAAGAATTTGAGTTTGAGTATTCTCATTCCTTATTTTCAATGAAGCCAATTTTAATGACATCAGAAGTAGACGATTCACGCCCAACAGTGATAAGAAAGCTCACTGAGAGTCCCACCTATATATGTGTATTATCAGGTAAAATTAATACTGTCTATGATTTAATGGAGGTATTAGACAATGATTAATAATGAAGAAAAGAATTATATTTCTGCTATAGTTTATGTCCATAACCATGAGAAGATTATCAAAGAATTTTTAAAAAAAATAGATGAAGGATTGCAAAGCTTTAGCTACTATGAAATTATCATTGTAAACGATGTTTCATGTGATAAATCAATAGATATAATACACGATATAGTACCATCCCTTAGAACAACAGCAATTACAATTATAAATATGGGATTTTTTCATGGACTTGAATCGTCAATGAGAGCTGGTGTAGATTTATCAATTGGTGATTTTGTATATGAATTCGATGATTTAACTTTATCTTATGATAAGAATTTAATTTTTAAATTATATGAGAAATCGTTGCAAGGGTACGATATTGTCTCTGCATCAAATAAAAATAGCCATAAAGGTTCAAAGCTATTCTATAAAATTTTCAATAGATTTAGCAATTATACTTATAAATTGAAATCTGAAGCATTTAGGATTATATCTCGAAGAGGGATTAATCGAGTAAAATCAATGAATATAAGTATTCCCTATAGAAAAGCAGTTTATGCAAACTGTGGATTAAAATCTGAGACTATTTACTATGAAGCTAATGTAAAAAGAATTAATGATCATAACCAACTCAAAATGAGAAAATCATTGGCAGTTGATTCTCTATTATTATTTACTAATTTCGGCTATAAAATATCAGTTTTTTTAACTATGATTATGATGCTGGTAACAATATTAGTTACTCTATATACTGTATACATATTTGTTGAAAGAGAACCTGTTCAGGGATGGGTTTCAACTATGTTGTTTTTATCATTTTCGTTTTTTAGTGTTTTTCTTATATTTACGATCTTAATAAAATATGCAACACTAATCACTGATTTATTATTTAAGAAGGAGGAATACGTAATCAAAAGTATCGAAAAGATAACTAATAGCCATGATTAAGTCTTTAAAAAAATAAAATAGGTATATTGTATATGAGTGTTTCATCTATATTCGTTTGTTTTGGTCAACTTATGTGGAAACTATCTGAAGTTGATCTGCCTTACTTAATAATTGTATTTATCCTATATGGTTTTGGTGCTTTTTTTATGCTAATAGCTTATGGACATGGCAGTTTATCTATTTTGCAGCCAATGCTTAGCTTGAATTATATCATAACAGCCATACTGGCTAAAAAATCTTTGGTATTACAATAATTATGCTTGGGATTTTCATGATAGCAGGTGGGGATGAATAATGTATATTATTGTTATCATTGCTATGACTCTAATAGGCTCTTTTGCATCTTACTTTCAAAAAAAAGGTTCACAAATCCATATAGTGTCAGGTTTATTAAAGAACATAAACATTTATATAGGTGATTCTCTTTATTTAATATCAGCTTATTAATATATGGATATTGTGACAATTGGTTTTGTGGTTTTGCCATTAAGAGCAATTACTTATATTTGGATATTATGTATTTCTAAAAAAATTTTAAATGAAATTATTATCAGAAAGAAACTTATTGGTGTTACGCTTATTATTATTATTGGAGCATTAAGTATTGCTTGTAACTAGGAGGTCTTTATTATGTTAAGTGCACTTGTAGGGTTCACAGGATTCGTTGGATCAAATTTAATGAAAAGCTATAATTTCGATGTTCTTTATAATTCAAAAAACATTCAAAAGGCATATTATACAGAACCAGATTTATTAGTCTATTGTGGCGTACCTGCAGAGATGTTTTTGGCGAATTCAAATTCAGAAGTAGATTTAAAAGTTATACAACAGGCTATACGGAATATCGAAAAGATCAATCCAAAAAAATTGGTTTTAATATCTACTGTAGCTGTTTATAATGATATTAGTGATGGTAATGAGGATACAATTATAGATAAAAGCAGATTATCTGCTTATGGTAGAAATAGACTATTTTTAGAAGAATGGGTTGAAAAGTATATAAACGACTATTTGATTGTACGATTACCTGCACTTTATGGCAATAATCTTAAAAAAAACTTCATTTATGATTACATACATGTAATTCCTAAATTATTAAAAGAATCTAAATATGAAGAACTATTCAGTAATGATCCAATGATTCAAAATTATTATACAAAACAAAAAAATGGTTTTTATAGATGTAATAATATATCAAAACAAGAGCAAGTACAAATTCTACAGTATTTTAAGAAAGTAAACTTTAGCGCTGTAAATTTTACAGACAGTCGTAATATTTATCAATTTTTTAATTTATCTAATCTATGGAATATTATAAACATAGCAGAACAAAACAGCATAAAAAAGCTTAACATTGTTACAGAGCCGGTTTCAATTCAGGAGCTTTATCAATTTTTAAACCATCGTGAATTTTTTAATGAAATTTCAGAAAAACCTTTGCAATATAATCTGAAAACGAAGCATGCAGAAATATTTGGAGGAAAGAATGGCTATATTTTTACAAAAAATTATGTATTAAATGACCTAGAAAATTTTTTGAGGAAAAAGCATGAAACATAAAACATCTATAAAGGTATATCAAAAATGAACACAGTGCGAACTTTTTAAAGATATCTAAATAAAAAAATGAGAGAGGTAGCATTGACTGTCATATAGGCTATCTATGAAATACTTAAGTTCAATGTTAAGTATTCAGGCTATGTGTCCTACTTATTTGTGCTTGAAGGGATGGCAGCAACTTATAAATGTACAGGATATTCAGTTAGATAATGAATTACCTACTCTCTTCCTCGTGCTCTGTAGTATACTGTCTCTCTTATAGATTAGAATAATATAAGGGGAAGTAATGAATTTCATGAAATATTTATGTCCGCACGATATAGGTTCGGGAAAATGGAGTCAAGTGTGAAACAAGAAAAGAAAAGGGCAACTAAAAAAGAACACAAAAGCAAACTATATTTAGTTCGTTGGTGATGGAATTATTAGCTTTCGGCTAAAATAGGAGTAGTTTTATATTCTCCTACAGATTGTAAAAGCTCTAAAGAATCTTGAATATCTTGCTTACGAGGCTTGTGTGGATTAGGGTTCATCAGTTCCTAATAAT
>NZ_JBKWZF010000094.1:0-4798 GCF_046991905.1 Finegoldia sp.
GCTTCATAATGGTCAACACTCTTTCTTCAGGAGACGTTACCTTAATTCCAATAATGGTGCCAATGGTGTCAGAATTAGTGCCAATGGTGCCAGAATTAGTGTCAATGGTGCCAGAATTAGTGCCAATGGTGCCAGCTTGGATTAATGACGGCTGCCTGTACATATTTATACGGAAATCCCCGTCAAAATCGATCAGCTCTGGTTCTGGAATACCATATTCCTGGCATTCACGTATTATTCGAGGAATACCGCTTCCCCATTTTTCAATGATTTTCATATCAAGAATGCGTTGGCTGTTGCGATTCCTGATTTTATAGATGTCCTTCATTTTCAATCGTCGCACCATTCATCCATGCCCGGAGAAGTAATCTCCAATCAGTTTATCATAAAGCGCTACCTGGATATTGCCCGGGTCCAAATAACTGCGATGAGCTACAGCATTGGCAATCAACTCACGGATGCTGTCTACCGGAAGCTCATAAACATCCTGCCTGTAAATACCATCTATCTTCATTCCCCGGTTAATTTTCTCCAGCACATATTGGTATGCGGCCTCCATCTGTTCCTGAATTGGACCGTTAAATTCCCGCCTGTCTACAAAGTACGCACGGTCATTACCTTTAAAAATAGTGCACTGGATGTTTTGCTGCATGGTATTCTTCCCTGTCAGCAAAGCATATGCATTCGTCGGTACAATTTCTCCATCTTTTTCCCATAAAATCCCCCAGGATAACAGTACATTCTCTGTTACATCTTTAATCTCAGCTTTGGCTGCATTGGTCAATGCATGTTCGAGGGCGACTTTTTTTAAATCGTCACATAGTTTTTTAATGTCGTCTTTTGTAACTGTCAAGCAATCACACGGCTCACTGTCATAATAGCGGTTCTGTCCTTCCAGTATCAATTCCTTTAACATAAAATCAGGTGCAAGACGGGTCGTTCCTGCAACCCGGATAAATTTCCGTCTACTATTCCTTTGATTTAAGTAATACGGGCGCATTTACCAGAACTGATTTCCAACAATAACGGTCTTATCAACTGTCTGTAACGTCACGTCCGGGATAATCCTCGGCTCACAACTATCTGATATAGCATTGGTAATAGAGTCTATTGTCTGGAAAATTGTATCCGGATTCATGCCTGTTACATCTAATGTTGAATCATCAATACCAAATACAATTCTTCCGCCACGTCCATTGGCAAAGGCAACTACCGTTTTCATATACTTTTCACTTTTTCCCGGTACATCTACTTTATATTCGATGCTCTTTGATTCACCTGAAAACAGTTTGTCTATTGCCATATTCTCCCCTCCTCAAGCTCTCTTTTATATAATAGCACATTTCTTTATGAATATTATTACCCTTAAATCTTTACTATATTATATAAAGGAAATATTGTAATTGCAATAGACGCAGAAGATTTGTCCTCGATATATGAACAGTAACCATTAAATCTACGAAAGCCAAAAAATCATACCTGGCACATTGAAAGCTTAATTGTATTATGCTATACTGTTGTTGATTTCAGCGAACACCAAATTTTTGTCAGCGATTTTTGAGCTGCAAGATTTACTATTGGGGTGAGTAGTATGTCGGTTAGTTATAATAAGCTTTGGAAGCTATTAATTGATAGAAATGTGAAGAAGAAAGAGCTGTGTGTTGAACAGGTATTAATCACGATTTAATGGGTTATAGTCGGCTGTTGTCTATTATTTTGGAGCTTGAGGAGCGTACCGGTTCCTCCGAATTGAGAAGAAACAAAATTACCCTATGGGGACACGCAACCAATCCCAACTATAACTTAGCAGAAGGGGTTGACAACATTCTTTATCTGAGACAGCCTAGACCTGCCACACCAGCGAGGCGTTCCTTTGACAAAAGAGAGATTGCCAAAAGAGGCGAAAACTACGATAAAAAGTTGATAATATCTTGGATTACATCGATATGAATATGCGATACCTTCGCATTTCCAGTTTACTTCAACGCAAAGGCCGAGGTCTGATTATTATACCCATAAAGCATGTACTAGCAGAAAAACTTGCCAAAATCACTGCAAGTGCAGAGCCTATTATGAAGTAGTATAAGCTACTCTGTACAGGTACCCCCTGCCTACCGATAATGTAGATGTCGCAAAATCTTTGTTAGACAATCTGACACAGCAAGACAGAGACTTGAGAATATCCTTGCTCAGACGGACGAAATTCAGTATGCCAATGAAGTACTCAAGAATGAAACTCCGGCGTATCTTGAATGGACACTTCGGCATGCAACATTGGCGATTGAGCACATGGTCAATAAGCCTATGAAGTCTGTGGCCTCAAATTGGATTCTGATTTCATGCCGTATCGGCTGCTGGTGACAGAAATGATATGTATTGTGAATTTAGCGATTTCATAATTTTAACCGAAGTTACTATGTCCATATTCTCTCTTCAAGAAGCAATGGATGGTGAGCCTATCATACGGCATATTTCCAATGCTGTTCTGAAATACGATAAGCCTGTCTATGGTATGTTTATTGCTGTTCGTATTGACACCAACACGTCAGAGACATTCAGACATGGTATTTGGTATGCAAACGGCGATGTTAAGCAACGGTTGGATATTGTTACGCTAACATTGGGACAGTTCCAGAAATACTTTGTAGCAATGTCCGAAACGAACAAAGCAATTCCCGAAAAGGCTCAGAGATTTGATCGTTAAGTGTGAATTTTGTCGAGATATTCTGGAAACTCCTGCATGGAAGCAATATATCGATACTACAGTTTCAAAAAAATTGCTTGAATCACTAAAGGCATTACCGCTTGTAAGAGTGCTGTATGATCGCTTTGGTGAAGAACGGTATATGCTTATGTTATTGTATTTCTAAAGTTATTATGAGCCTTTTATCGAATGCTTTTTAGAATAGTCTGTTGCTGATAGAATAGAGGTAATTTAACAAATCGAAAATAGCGAGGAATTCAGATCTACGCATAGTTAATTGTAATATCAATAGATATCGTTCCATTTTGTCAATGGCAATGGATATATCAAGGGAATTAAATTTGATTGCTATTTGTGGGCAGAACAATGTTGGTAAACCAACACATTACGTGCAATCAACTTGTTTTTCCATCCTGAAACCTATGCGCCAGAAGATGATATGCCCAAAATTAAACATGCTACTGGTGGTCAATCTATTCATCCCAAAATTGATATTACTTTTTGGGATGATCAAAATGATATATATTATGCCATTTGCCGTGACATGAAATTATATTCTGAGCCTTCACAGAAGCTCCATCTTAGTGGTACTTCTTTCAAACTTGACGGAAAAAGAAAAAGACAAGCAACAGCTGTCTTCTGAACAAATCAAGGCTGTACTGGATCAAATTGAATTTGTTTACATTGAGTCTATAAATACTTTCATTCCGGAATTGATAGGAAGGATTACAGAAGGCATCATCAATGTAGAGTATGATAAAGCTCGGTTTTCTCAGTCCAGGAAGGCATTGAAAGATGCATATGATACCTATATTGATGGTTTAAGTGCTATTCTTGGAACATTTGCAAATGATATTTCCAATACGTTCAAATTCTTCCGTGATAACTGGAAAGTAGAGTTTATCGTTCCTAAAAACTCCGAAACATTTAGAGATCTTATATCTGAGGATGTTCGTCTATCTTTAGATGATAATGGAAGTATAGGTGTTTTGGATAAAGGCGCTTAAAGATTGGCGACTATACTGCTGAACTTTGAAATGCTTTCGTATCAATAGAAAAAGAGCATTGTTGTTTGCATAGATGAACCAGATGCTATTTACGGGGTCTTCAGCGCAAACTTAAGACTCTTTGATGAAAAAAGTAGTAGTATGCAACTGTTTTTACAACACATTCAAAGGTATTCATCAATGAATATAGCATGCGAAATGTTTTCTTATTAGATTCGAAACACTATGAGCAATACTCGACACGGAAAAAGAGGAATATCAATGTTATGGAGACTGTTTTGGTTGATATAAACGACCAAATCGGATATGACAAAATTTGTGCCCACTTGGGTATTGAAGCAGTAACATATGAATTGTTGCAGCGACACAATCTCTTAATTGAAGGAAACTGTGATAAAAAGTATCTCACGAACCTATTTAATTATTTTGAACTTCCGTGTCCCAATATAGAGTCGCTTAACGGAGCTGATAATGCAGCAAAGTATTTAGAGTTCTATGATTCATATTATCGCAATAATATTACTCAGTACAAGCCAAAAGTTAAAGTGATACTTGATAATGATCCCAAGGGGCGAGAGATATATAACAAAATCAAAGCCGTTACATATCGACATATCGATGTATCGGTCCAGCTTCTTCAAAATCATAATAATAGTGGTAATACTGAAATCGAGAAAAACAACACAAACAATGAGATCGAGGACTTCATGTATCCGGAAGTGATGGTATACTTGATTAATTCGCTGCTGGAAAAGAAGAATATGACTAAGCTGAATACAAGTACGGTATGCCGAAAAATACATACTGCATCTTTTTCTGCTAAAGGAATTCTTGAGTTGTGTGAGTACGAAAAGAATACGTTGAATCCAGATACGGGAGCCGATATTTCTTTTGTTTCATCAGGAAATCAAACAAATCGGGTGAAAGAAGGTTTGGCCGGAATGTTTAATTTGAGGGCAAACAAGAAATTGCTTTCTCTGTTGAACGAGTGCGATGCCAAATACCCTTACGTCAGACAAGCCCTATCAGAATTGTCTGTGTTCCAGTGAAAAAGTGTTGGACGACCGATAAAATAAATGTCAGTTAC
>NZ_JBKWZF010000095.1:0-4783 GCF_046991905.1 Finegoldia sp.
GTTTAGTTGCTACTGGTAGTAGAGTTTTATTAAAAATCATCCCAGGTTCTAAAGCTCGCTTTCGTATTTGGAAGTATGCAGAAAAACAGATGATGAAGTATGAAGACGTCGAAACGCCTTTTGTTACAGAGCTTTGTGTGGGGCCTAGATACATGGGGAATATCTATCATGCAGAAGATTTCTCTGCTAGCATTGAGAAACCATTTGAAGATAGAATGATGCCTGTTCCAATAGGTTATGATCGTTACCTAAAAAAAACTTTTGGTAATTACATGGAGCGTCCGCCAAAAGATAAACAGGTTTCTGTTCACGATTCAGTTTTTATTGACCCAGATATCTCATATAAAAAATACAAAGGTATCTACTATTTGACTAACAAGGAGGATAAATAAGTGATTACAGCATTAATTATTGCCGGCGGTGTTGGAAAAAGAATGGGGCAAGATATTCCTAAACAATTTATTACCATTGATGGGAAGCCAATCATTATTTATACATTAGAATCATTCGAACACCATCCTTTAGTAGATCGCGTTTTAGTAGTTTGTAAATCGGGTTGGGAAGAAACGCTATGGGGCTATATTAAGGAATACGGACTGAAAAAAGTTCAGTGGATTATTCCTGGAGGATTGAAGGGGCAAGAATCTATCAATAATGGTGTTCAATTTCTCAAAGAATACTCTGACGAAAACGATACAATTATTATTCACGATGGTATTCGTCCATTAGTGGATGAAATTGTATTGTCAGACGTAATTGTTAAATGTCAGGAACATGGAAATGGTGTGACATCTCTTCCATATAACGAGCAAATTTTTTTAAAGGATACTGAAGAAACAACTAAGCAATATATAGATCGAAATACGTTACGAAGGGTTTCCACTCCGCAAGCGTATCAGTTTGGAAAACTTAGCTGGGCTTATGATAAGGCTATAAAGGAAGATATAGGAATGACTGATTCTTCTTATACAAATACTATGATGGTTGAGTTAGGAGAAACATTATATTTTGCAGCAGGTTCTGATAAGAATATTAAGTTAACAACTCAAGATGATTTAGAGCTCTTTAAAGCTTATTTAAAGATGAAGGACTAGAGGTGGAAGTGTGTTACTAGAAAATGAAATCTATCGTTCTGAATTAGACAGAATTAACCATGCAAAAAATGACTGGAATAAGATTGATAACCACTCATTTTTGATTATCGGAGCAACGGGTATGATTGGTTCGTATATGATAGATATTTTAATGAGAAGAAATGAGAAATTAAATGCAAATATTCATGTTTTTGCAATGGGAAGAAGTCTTGAACGTTTAAAATCGAGATTTTCAATGTATCTAAATTCTAATTTTTTTCATATGATAGAAGCTGATGTTACTCAACCAATATCATTAGATGATAAAGTGGATTATATTTTTCATGGAGCTAGTAACACACATCCTAGAGCCTATGCAACGGATCCTATTGGAACTATTATGACTAATTTGATGGGAACGCAGCAGGTTTTAGATTTTGCAGTTAATACTAATCCAAAAAGAATTGTCTTTCTTTCAACAGTTGAAATTTATGGTGAAAATAGAGGAGACGTAGAGAAATTTACTGAAGATTACTGTGGCTACATCGATTGCAATACTTTAAGAGCAGGTTATCCAGAGGGAAAGCGTGCTAGTGAGAGTCTGTGTCAAGCATACATTGCTAAGCATGATTTAGATATTGTTATTCCACGTATTTGTCGTACCTTTGGGCCTACAATGTTGTTGAATGATTCAAAGGCATCTTCGCAATTTATTCTTAACACAGTGAATAATGAAGATATTGTTTTGAAGAGTGAAGGTAATCAGTATTTTTCATATGCCTATGTTGGGGATATCGTATATAGTTTGCTTTATTTGATGGTGAATGGAGAAAATGGAGAAGCCTATAATATTGCTGTCCCAGAATTTGATTTGCACCTTAAAGACTTAGCGCAGAAATTAGCAAGTATAAATCAGAAAAAAGTTATTTTTGATTTACCTGACGAGGAAGAGCGCAAAGGTTTTTCAAAAGCTAGTCGAGCAGTCTTAGCTTCAGATAGAATTACATCTCTTGGATGGAAACCATTATTTGCTTTAAATGAAGCATTAAAAAATACAGTTGAATTAATCAGAAGCGAG
Source organism: Finegoldia sp. (assembly GCF_046991905.1). NCBI lineage: Bacteria > Bacillati > Bacillota > Tissierellia > Tissierellales > Peptoniphilaceae > Finegoldia > Finegoldia sp. Next base: position 2,152 of record NZ_JBKWZF010000095.1, read on the forward strand.
CGAGTCTAATGTGTGAAATAAGTATTATTGTTCCAGTATATAACGTAGAGAAATATTTAAATAAATGTGTAGATTCTATATTAAATCAAACTTTTAAAGATTTTGAATTGATTTTAGTTGACGATGGGTCGCCGGATGATTCTGGAGCTATTTGTGACCAATATGCTAAAGAGGATACTCGTGTCAGGGTAATCCATAAAGAGAACGGTGGATTGAGTAGTGCAAGAAATGCAGGAATTGAAGTTGCTCAAGGAAAATTTTTAGGTTTTGTTGATAGTGATGATTATATCGCCGAGGATATGTATGAACTTCTTTACAATAATATTATAAGAGAAGGGGCAGATCTATCTATTTGTGGGATATATCATGTATATGAAGGAAAAGAGTTAGAAGTAAAACCGGAGAAGTACTTAATTCTTAATCGTGATGAGGCTACAGTTTTGATTTTTCATGGCAACCAAATTTCAGATCATGCAGTTAATAAGCTTTATAGTAAAAAAATTTTTTCTGATTTGAGGTACCCGCTTGGAAAGTATCATGAAGATTCATTTACTATCGTAGGGATTCTTGATCAATGTGAAAAAGTGGTAGTAGATACAAGACAGAAATATTATTATTACCATCGAGATGATAGTATAACCAGCCAAATTTTTTCAAAAAAGCATCTTGAGTATATTACAGCATGGGAACAAAACGAACAAGCAGTATTAGGACGCTCAAAAGAAATTGATGAAGCTGCCCACCAACGAGTATGTTTTGCTAATTTTTTAGTTTTGGATAAGATTGTAAATGCAAACATGGAAAATATAGTTTCGGAAACTAGGATTATCGTGAATTACCTGAAATCAAACTACAGGTTCATTATGAAAAATCAGATATTTACTAGAAATCGAAAAATTTCTATGTCTCTATTAATGATTAGTTTAAAACTTTACAAAATACCTTCTATGATTCAGAATAAATGGATCAATAAAAAAAATGAATAGATAGAGGTTTATATGCAAAAATCAAGACTATATTATTCAATGATGAACTCATCGATTTCAACGATTGTATTCTTTTTGAAATTGGTAATGCAATTCGTAGTTCGAACTTATTTTATTAGAGTTTTAGGTGTTACTTATTTAGGTATAAATGGTTTATTTTCCAATGTCTTGAGTTTACTATCTTTAGCAGAGCTAGGCGTTGGAACTTCAATCGTATATTCTATGTACAAGCCTATCGCAAATAATGATCAGAATGAGATACAAGCATTAATGGTGCTGTACAAGAAAGCATATCATTATATTGGGCTTGCAGTAGCCATTATTGGTTTAGCATTAATCCCTTTTCTACATTTTTTTTCTGCTGATTTGAGTTCAAAAGAGGGATTTGTCTGGTATTATATATTGTTCTTAGGTAATTCAGTGTTAAGTTATTTCTTTACATATAAGAGGTCTTTACTGATTGCTAATCAAAGGTCCTATTTAGTTAACATCAATGATTTCATTTTTCTTTTTATCAGTAACATTTTTCAAATCTATTTGCTTCTGCATTACGGGAGTTTTACATTATACCTGCTCGTGCAGTTAGTTTTTACGTTGTTTGGGAATTTTGCTATTTCTTATAAAGTAGATAAAGACTATAAATTTCTGAAAAAGGCCGAGCCCAAAAAACTAGGTAAAGAGAAAATAAAGGAAATAAAAAAAAATGTAGTCGGAAACATGAGCTCCAAAATAGGTGGAGTAATAGTAATGGGAACTGATAGTATACTCATTTCTAGCTTCGTAGGCCTTGCAGCGGTAGGTTATTATTCTAACTACACAATGATTATTAATAATGTTCAAAATTTATGTAAGCAAGTTACAAATTCTATTACTGCGAGTATAGGAAATTATATTGTTACAGCAGATAAGAAGCAGGCACTAGAATTATTTAAACGCCATTTATTTGTGAATTATACTATGATATACTTTGCTACGTTAATTCTTGTATCTGTGTTGAATCCATTTATTGATTGGTGGATAGGAGAAAAATATATACTCCCATCTTTAACTGTTGCGTTAATTATTATAAACTTAGTCATTCAAATGTTTAGGAATACAAATTTTGTATTTATTGATTCCTTCGGATTATATTGGATTCAAAGATGGAAATCTGTAATTGAAGCAACCATAAACTTGGTAGTATCGCTAATCTTGTTAGCAGTTTTCAATCTAGGTATAAATGGAGTTCTTTTGGGTACAATAGCTTCGTCTTTTGGATATGTGATGTGGATAGAAGCTTATTATATTTTTAAATATGGATTAAAAGAAAAACTAACAGTTTATATCGTACAAGTTATCAAATATATAATTCCTTTGTGTGTATCTATTGCTGTTGTTTTTTATAGTCAAACTTTTTTTGACTTTAATGGTTTCACAGGTCTTATTTTGAAAACAGTGATCGCGTGTTGTATTGGATTATTTTTATATATTATCACTTTTTGCAAATCTAATGAGTTTTTGTATGTAAAAAATCTGTTAATTAGAATAATAAAGAGGTAACGTTTATGAAAATTTGTATTGTTGGTCCGTCCTTTGGATATGGAGGAGCAAACATTGTGGCTGCAACTGTTGGAAAAGAACTGGACAGGGAAAATGAGATTTACTAC
>NZ_JBKWZF010000096.1:0-4756 GCF_046991905.1 Finegoldia sp.
CATCTTGATTATCTCAGTATCCGAAAATCCTAACTCATATAGTTTTTCCAACAACATTTTTGTTAGTGTATTCGAATCCTGATTTCTTAACTCAATTATTTTCTGATCACTTTCAATAACAAAATATCCTTTACTTCCACGACTAACAATCAGTCCCTGTTTCTCAAGAACTTTTAAAGCTTTTTGAACTGTTGCAGGATTACATCCCTCCCTCTGTACTAAAGCCCTTATAGATGGCATCTGTTGTCCCGGAACATAATCGCCTCTTAAAATAGACACTCTTAACGCTGAAGCAATTTGCAAATATAGATATACATTCATTTATTTTTATTTTTTCTTCCTCGTACGAATTTCCAATAAGCAGAATACGGAATAACCGTAGTAAACAGAAGATAATATTTATTAGCAAACATATCGGGGATTCCTTTTGCATTGAAATGAATAGGAATTTTCTCTGGGAGAAATATGCAAATAATAAATATTACAAACATCATTCCTATCAGCACTAATACATCTTTCAAAAATCTCTTTTTCATGGCAAATCTCCTTTCTATTTGTCAATAGCTTTCTATTTTCCTAAAATTTATCTAACCACCTTATAACTTCTACAAATGTATCCCTATTAATTGAATAATAGATATAATTTTTATATCTACTGTCGGTAATTAATTTACTCTTTTTTAATAAAGATAGATGATAAGATATAGTTGCTTTTTCTAATTTAAAATGACTTGCTATTTCTCCAGCAGTTAAATTTTTATTAGAAATAATTAATAAAATATCCATTCTAATGGGATTTGATAGGGAATCAAATATTCTAACTAAATCTATCATCTTTTATTCCTGAAATATTGCAAATAAACTTAATATTGAAATAAACACCATTATATCTTTTAATAATTTTTTTCATAGAACATCTCCTCCTTAAACTAAAAATTTAATCTACAAGTTTTTATATAAACGCCACCTGCAATAATAAGCAAAATAAATGCTACTCCTAACAATGTTAATAATATAGGAAAATGCAAAAACCAATGGAGAAGAATTGGTATAACTAACGCAACCATTCCAATAATTGCAGACACAATAACAGGCATACTCTGTTTTACTATCATCATCTCACTTTCCCATTCAAAGTTGGGAAATTTTTTATTCAAAGAAATTCCAATCACTGTTATAAAAACGGAATAACAAATAGGAACAATTATTAAGCTGATGGTTTGAATAATGTCCATATCAAGCTTTAGCAAAAATATAAACACAGAAACAATATATCCAATTAAATGAAGCGTAAGATTTACTGCAATCTTAGAATTTAAAATCGTTTTTACCCTAATAGGAGAACTTTGCAAAATCCAAACATTTTTACCTTCTAAAGATATGGAAAATGCTGCCGGACAACTAAGTAAAAACATTGAAGCAATACACATCGGAGCAAAATTTGAAAGATATTCATTAACATTTTCGATTCCCGCATATTCCCCTATTTGTTGTAAAGAATTAAAAAGAAGAAATATGCTGAAAACACATAAAAGTATTACACCAAGACCTGCATTCAATACTGCCATATATGAATTTAGAAACAGTCCCATTTCTTTTTTATATAGGGCAAAAAATACTGATTTTCTATTATTCGAATTTTTGTTGTCAGAATATCTTGTTGTTGTTTTAGCAAGAGTATTAAGCAACCCATACTTCAATGAAACCACTTTGGCAAATATATAAAAAAATACTATTGAAAGAACAATAAATAATCCTACTCCAATGTAAATTGGAAAATTATAGTATTCCATAAATAGCTTAGATAACGGGTACAATCTGGTAATTTGCTTAGAAAGCATAATCCCAATACTATTTTCATTACCTGATTTCATAGCTGACACTGCAATATATCCAATTATCCCTATCATTGCAAATGAAAAAATTAAAGCAATAACATTTTTTCTCTTAAAGAAAGATGAAGCAACAACAATAATGATTCCCATACATGCTGCTATACACATAGGTATCAACGGAACAAAAATTATGGAAGTAAAATACAATATAATCTGTAATGCATTTAAACTTCCGTTTAACACCCAAACAATTCCCCCCGGAAGCATAAACATCAATCCTATTAAAAAATTCAATAAATACATAAACATAAACTTGCTGCTTATAATATCCGAACTTTTTACAGGCAATGACAAAAGATTTTCCATATCACGACTGCCAAATAAAATCCCATTCGAATAAAATATTGTCAAAAATAATATTGCAAAGCTTGATACCGATACCATATATGCCGGTATCAACTCCTGCTGTCCCAGTTGTACCAATGTTTTGGCTGTTATGATATTATAAACAAAGAAAAATATAGCAAGAGTTATTATTCCAAAACTTGCAATAACAATTGAACTTTGTTTTTTATTTCCCGGCTCTCTCATTTCGTTGATCGGAAAGAAATTCATTAATTGTGCTTTAATTAGTATCCAAATTTTGCTCATTATCCTGCACCTCCATGAAAAAAGTCTCCAAAGATTTATTCCCTTTGACTTCTTCTGTATTTCCGCTCGCAATTAACTTTCCATTTTTTATAATTGCAATTTTATTACATAATTTTTCTGCAACATCCAATACATGTGTTGAAAAGAAAATAGCTCCTCCATCTGATACGCATTCGTGCATTATTTTCTTTAGTAGAAAAGTTGCTTTCGGATCAAGTCCAACAAAAGGTTCATCTAAAATTAGTAACTTTGGAGAATGCACCAGTGCAGAAATAATAGCCGTTCTTTGCTTCATGCCATGTGAATACGAAGATATCATTCCCGAAAGATGTTTCGTCATTTCAAATAAATCGCCGTATCTCTGAATTCTTTCTCTGCGTATTTCAGTAGAAACTTCAAATAAATCAGCAATAAAATTGATGTACTGAAATCCTGTCAGATGTTCATATAAATCCGGATTATCCGGAATGTATGCCATTATTTTCTTACAAATAACAGGCTCTTCTTTAATAGAATGCCCGTCAATCGTTATACTTCCATTCTCAAAATCATGAATTCCAACTACCGCTTTTATCGTTGTAGTTTTTCCGGCTCCATTTGCACCAATGAATCCATAAATATCTCCAGACTGTACTGAAATGGATAAGTTTTCAACAGCCTTTTTGTTCCCATAGAATTTACTAAAATTCTTTATCTCTAACATAATTTCCACCTCCATTGACAATTTGTCAGTTATTCCTTGAAATAAAACCGATAACTTGTGTATCAGTAGCTATCGGCAAATTATTCTCCTTGCAAACATTCTATTCTTTTTTAATTACTAAAGAGCTTTTTCGTATTTAAGCTTTGTTCAAGCATTATCTTAAATGCATTTAAGTAGTTATCAACAGGTTCTTCCTTTAAATATCTTATACTTATGTTATTTGAAACAAAAACATAAGCTGTCATAAGCAACTCTGCTGTTTCTAATGGATATTTTACAGAAAAAACTCTTTCCATTATTCCTTGATTTATAATCTTTTCAAAATATATTGTCAGTTTTTCAACAAGCTTATGGGATAACTTATCTATCATATATTGATTTTCTTTAAGGTCAATTGTTTTTTGTAGCACTGTACCCTCTGCTGAAATATTTTCTGAAGATATAATTGTAACATCTATAAATGATCTGATTTTTTCTATGGCAGTTTTATCTTCATCATAAGCAATAATATAAATATCTTTCAGTAGTCTATCTGAATATTGTTCTACAAGACAATATAAGATATCCTCTTTATTCTTAAAGTGATAATATAACAACCCTCTTGATATATTTACTTTATCAACTATATCCTGAGTTGTTGTATTAGTATATCCTTTCTCCATAAAGAGTATCATTGCAGCATCCATAATCTCTGCACGTCGTATTTCAGGTTCTTTTACATCTCTCATTTTATACCTCCTATTATTTATATAATACATCTAAACTGACAAATTGTCAATTGATTTTAATCTTGTTATTTTATGCTTTTTCATAGTCTTTTCTTAAACTCTTTAGCTTCTCCTGTTTTTTCTGTTCTCTCCTTTCCTTATACCTTTCCTCATACTCCTGTTGTTTTCCATTTGCTTTACGCTTTAGATAATTTTGATGAAGTCTGTCTCTTCTCTCATTAATTTTTCGTTCTTCTTCCTCAAGTTTTGATCGTTCTTCTTCGCTTAACTCTTCTTTTGGCACTTCATAATTTCCTATGAAGTTAAAATATATTTCTATCTTTTGCTTTGATGTTTGACTGCCTTTCCTATCTCTTTCATGAATGATTATCTTCTTTACAAACTCATTTATCATTGTGTTTGTGAGATTATCAAAGTTTTCATAACGACTAATAAGGGATATGAATTTTCTTGCCTTATCTGTTTCCATTTCATATCTTGATATTACAAGCTCTAAGTCTTTAATCTCTTTGCTTAACGTGAGTTGCTCAGTTTCATATTGGTTATTTAAAATTTCATAGCGATTATTCGGTATCTTATTTAAAATCATATCTTCATAAATTCTGCACATCAATCGTTCCAGCTCTTGAAGCCTGTTTTGGCTTTCTGTTAATCTTATCTTTTTCTTTTCTATATGTGCCTTTTCCTTTTCTTCCATTTCATTTTGAATGGAATGAATAAATGCTTCATTATCTTCATCAAGATAATTTTTTATATCTTTTAATGTTTCTTGGATAAGGTTTATGACTACTTCTGCTTTTATCCTATGAGCTGATGGACATAGCGTTCCGCAAGGTACT
>NZ_JBKWZF010000097.1:0-4478 GCF_046991905.1 Finegoldia sp.
TTCCATACCCATTTGATAATTGTTAACTGAAAGTTCTCCCCTATCTTCTCCTTTTCTCAAACCATAATAAATTCTCGGCGCTGGCTCCGCTATATCCGGGTATATACAGGTGTTTTGATGACTGGCAATTCTAACAGCAAAAGAAAAATCGGTTTCCTGATATTGTATCACCGGCTTGTCTAGTTTTTTCTCATCTGCGAAATATAAAAAAGAAGCTTTTTCCGTACTCTTTAATAAATCGTCAATCACCTCTCGATAAGACATTTCCGTATTCTGAAATGAACGGGATTTTTTCATGATGTCCAACTGGAAACTCCCTGATGCTGCAAGAATATTTGCCTCTCTGCTCCCTCCCTCATGGTTAATTTCACAGTTAATTATTATACCAGCAAAAAGGGGCGGATAATTCTCAGTTCCGTCATTTGCTGTCTCTACAATTTTTATTGGTTTCCAATTCAGAAATTCAAGTATATTATCTGTCGTTTCTTCCACATCAGAAAGCAATACCTTTATTTTTGCCTCTGCATTGATATTCGGCTTTATTGAAAATTCAAAGCTAATTAAACTATAAATAGAAACACCGCAAATTACTTTCAGCCTTTCTTGAGCTATAATAGCTTTATTATCTTTCATTCAGTTTCCTCCCAGTTGAATTTCTTCCCTGTAAAGGGTATGAACAGGAATTTACTATTTCCAATTTCAATTTCATCATAAGCAGTTAAATTTATTGAACTATAAACTGTATCCCCCTTATAATAGACAAGGCCTTTCCCTGTTCCAGGGAACAACTTACTTTGTTTTGTCTTTTTGTCATATACAATGATTGCATGGCAATTAACCTCAATTTCCTTATCTCCCAATATTTGGATATCCATATCATATCCTCTGCCTATGGAATTGCTACCATTTCTTATTTCATAAGATTTTCCAGCCCTGATTCCTTCCGTGCATACGAGCCATGCACACACTTTTTCGTCTGCACTGAGTGGATGAATGCTTCCACTCTCATCCGTTCTCTTTTTTATATCTTCCATTTCATAAGTAACTGTTTCCAAACCACAATAAGGACATTTCGTTCCATGCCTGCGTCTTGAAAAAAGATGATGGTTCTGGCATCTGATTAAGTTACTATTGCTCTCACTCATAATACTCCTTCTATAGTTACACCACTTCCAGTTCCTGAATTCTAATTGACAATGCTTCTCTTCTGAGCAGACTTTCCAGCAAGTCCAAGCGTATTACCACACGCTGAGTATCAATCCCAGCCAGTTGAAATAATGCTTGACTTGATATTGCTTTCTCAACTAATACACCTTTGCTGATATCAATATCCTCATTGACAAATTCGCTTTGACTTGAAAGACAATTAACCATAGGTAATATTGGCAAAAAATATGGCAAAAGAATCCTGTTTTTCCGAGAGAACAGTTGAATCCCTATCATCCTGATTCCCGGTTCATAATGGCTGACAATCTCTGCCGCATTCTTAGAAAGCATGAAAAAGGGGTCACTCAGAACATCTGGGAAAACAGTATCCTGACACACCTTAACATTCAACAGTTCCCAATTTTTGATCTTATCTGCATCTTTCTCGTTTATATACTGGGGATTTATTTTACCATACCAGTTAATAATCTCAGGCAGAGGGTCTTGAGTTTCAGCCTCGATTAGAAAATACTGCATGCTTCACCTCCATACGCTTCGCAAAATCTCTATATCCGCCAAAAACAAATAAAGGATTTTCATCCTTTAACATGAAATAATATTCAGGCAAGTTTGTGATTTCTTCCAGAACATCACAGAATACTTTTTCCATCAAATTATGATAATTTTTAATATAAACAAATTTAATGCGTTCAATTTCATAATTTTTAATGCGAACATATCTTCCTTTTATTGCATCAAGCAAAAATTTAATATCCTCATTATAATAAGGAATTAAAATCTGAGGACTATATGTTATGCTAACTTCATTCTGGTCTAAATAAAAGGCCTCGTCATATAAACTAACCATATATTTATGTGTGTCTGTCAAAATGCTGCTGTTTAAATAAAAGAAGCCAAAAATACGGATTTTACCTTTTTGTCCATTTTCCTGCTTTTCAACTGCTTTCACGAAAAGTTCCTTCATCTGCTTGATGATACTGCCTGCTATCGCTTCTCTATTATCTTTATAATCCCTTACGATTTGCTCCCTGCTTTCCTGAAATCTTTTCTCAGACAAATCCTTAATCTCATTTATAATTTGTTCTATTCTTTCCATAAACGCTCCTTTTCATTGCATACGAAAATCGCCTCCGGTAAAAGAAATATCATTGTCCAAGACCAGACTTGCTCCCCCCTGCTGTATAACCACCTGTTCTGTACCAATGATTGTCACCGAAGACTTCTGACTGGATACGGTAAGTTCACCACTTGAGTTAATCTGTACCGATTTATCACTTTCGATTAAAATCCCCTCCTGATCCGATAATTCAACCCGAAGTCCGTTATTATTTGTCAGAATCAGAGAATCCGGAGTAAATAAAATTTCCTTGCCATATTTATTTTTTAGCGACTTATGCTCCGGGTTCTGCCTCGCCTGATCATTTTCTCTGTGCACAGAACTGATAATATAGGAATCATCCTCGCTCGTAGAAGGAATATGCAGCCATACTTCATCACCAATTTCCGGCATACAGTACCATCCGGTACCGTCCAATGATGAATATACTGTTGAGTAGGGCAGCCATCTTACATTTCCGGCGTGTTTATTTTCATCATCATAAACGCTGGCCTGTACTACATCCTGTTTTACGGCAATCACTCCCGCTCTTAAAGAAGCGCCTGTAATTTTATCCGGCGCAGACTTCATAGTGCAAAGGCCGTTAAATGTCCTCAAAAAATATGTATGCACACACTCGCCGCCCTTGTACTCTGTATTAATCTGACAGATACATAAATCCCTGTTTAAAAATTGAATATGATCCCCTATCCTGTAAATATCCCTGTCTTCAATTATGTATGTAAAAGCATCCGATTGTGATAAACTGAACCCCGCAGCAGTCTTTTTCATATAATCATCCATATGGCTGATTACCTTATATGGCTTTTGTTCACATATAATATGTGTATCTAATTCAGGCATACCAAAGAAAAATTTACTTCCCTGCAAATGACATGCCGCTATAAGGTAACCTCCATATGACTGGCGATTCTTTTCATAAATTTCCAATCAGTTTCATAATATTGAATGAGCAGACTATTAATCTCTCCATCTCCTTTTCTTCCTAAAATAAAAGCCGCATTTTTATTTTCACTGCATATATAATTCAAAATTTCAGAATATAATTTTTTTTCATGTTGAAATGTGCGCAAATGCGGAGTCAAATCTAATAAATAGGTTCCACTCATACTATTGATCGATAGTATCGTATCATTACCTCTGTAATTCACTGTATAAGAAGTAATAATTCCATAAAACAAAATTTGTTTTTCTAATCTTTCATCCTCTGCTTCAATTATAAACCAAGTGTCGCTTTGTAAAATTTTGAAATATTCCTCTATATTTTTATCCGCCACGATTCCACTGAATGATACGGATGTGTGTTCATTCAACTCCTGTTTCATATAAAATAACTCAATGCTTACAAAGTTAAATGGCTTCGTAATTAACCTTCTATAGTCTTTCATAGGTCCCCCCTCTTAGTTTTTTTCTTCAATTGTCTCTAACATTTTGAGTACATAATACTTCCATTGCATATAATCACAAAAAGCGCATTTGAAACTTCCTATCACAGTTTTTTCCTGATAAGGAAACAGAAACATCATATTATAAACATCAGCGTCTGCAGCGAAGCTTTTATAATCAAACCAACAAAGTTCCCTTTCTATTCCCTGCTCATAAATGGTATTCTGTGGATACCTTTGCCCCATCAAATCTATGAGTTCCTTTCTTATTTGTAAAATATTTGCCACCATTATTGTATCAAATGTAAAATTTACCGTTCCACATGCACTTGTAAAAATCATCTCCGGGTGATTCCGAATCAGATATCCCGACTCAATCTCCTCTCCCTTTTTAACCGCAAAGAACTTGGGCAAGCGCATGGTAATATTAGGGTAAATCTCTCTATCAGCCAATACTACCGTTTTATTCCGTATCTTGATTTGGTAATCCAATGGCCTTTGCCGCTCCACTTCTATTTCATACTTTTGAATAGCCTGCAAGATTACTTCATCCGGATAATTCCCCTCCATTTTCATCATGTCTCTCCTCGCACCCATAATATATTTATAATAGATTTCTGCTTTGCTCCAATTCTTCTATCGATATTTTTATTTTACGAAAAACAGAAGCCCATTTGCCCTTATTTTCTTCAGCACAATTTACGGTACCTATAAATAATTGTCCATGTATGGAAAGTATAAAAAATTCTACATATTGTCTGTAATGATTCATCATACAGTAAAAAGAAAGGCTTACCCCCTGTATACCC
>NZ_JBKWZF010000098.1:0-4192 GCF_046991905.1 Finegoldia sp.
ATGATTACCATAGTATCATTCGGTAATTCATTTCGTTTTATGAGAAAAAGATGAAGAGTACCGGTAGAAAGTTTCTTTTTTAGTCTTCCTCTGAGTAGTCACAGTTTGAGCATTCCCAAACTTCTCCATCCCAATGTAAGCAACCACCGCATTCAGGGCATGGACGAACTTCATCATCGTCATCCTCTAATTCACCTGAACAATATGGACAATGGCTGTATTCAGATTCATCATAGACTTTATCACAAAATGGACACTGCTGCATAATTCCGCCTCCTTTCACATTAACATCAATAATCAAACTTAGTCGTTATCGTTCTGAGCAGATGGGGTTAATTCCATCATCTTCTGCGCATATGTATCACAATCAATTTCTTCATTGGCATACTGTTGCATATGCTCGTCAATCTGTTCTTTCAATTCTTCTCATGTCATTTTTTCACCACCTTCTAATTAATCGTCATTTGACAAATACCATCCGTGCTCTCGATGAGGCAAATTGAGTGGAAATCTACTGGAAATCGCATTAACCACATCAATATGTATACCGTAAATTTGAGTGTGCTCATCCGAATCATAATCCAGTTCATCTAGCAATGATTCCATTTCACTTGCTGTTTCACGAAGCTCATCTTCTGATGCTGTTTCCAGTCAACTACTTGTAAAATACGAAAAACGTCCCATTGTATTTCCCTCCTATCGCTTGTAATTTGAAATATTCGTCAACAATTCCTCTGACACAAAATAGGGATTATTATCGTCGTCAATTTTCTCTATCAAAACAGCATCCTTATCTGTTTCAAGCACTCTAAATTGGTCTCCGATTTTAAACGCTAAACCCTCATTGCTGATACCCTCTGCGGTTACAGAATATACCTTTGTATCTGCTATTTCCGTCAACTGATGTATTCTGATTTTCTTTTTAATTTCCTTAACAGTCTTTTTAACTACAATCTCGCTACCTTTATAAACAACTGCGCCGGTTCCGGCAATTATCAAAACAAGGTTTTTAGGGCCTCCGACCTTCTTTGCCGCAGTAGTCAACCATTGATATGCACCTAGATTACTCATTCTCTTCGCCTCCTCCATCTCGTCTACCATATCGCATCTCTTCCTCGACTAATTCATCGTGATGTTTATAACCACCAAATATAGAAATCGCTTCAGCTATAAATTCACAATCCTCCTCACTATATTCACCGGATTTTAACTTTGCAACATCACCTGCCAAATAGCTCGACGAATAAAATCGAGAGAACTGTTTTATGGTCATTTTTCCTTCCATACCATCAGCCTGGCCCAATATATTCTGATTTTCATATATGAACTTAACCATTAATTGAATCTCTGGATGATTAGCTCCCAGGGCCTTGCGCTTACAAATCGCTTTAGGTAATACGTATTCTGCAAGCAACTAATCCAAGTCTGTATTTTTCATCATCTCCAATGCAGCTAGCATACGTCACAAATCACTATTATTCCATTCTTCATTAGATTTGGATAACATCGTTTCAGCAAATTGTGCATATGCTTCACCTTGTGGATCACCTGAAATGTTCCATCTCTTAATGGCATTATTTTGAAAATCCTCAAACTTTACCTCACCCATTTTTTTAGGTCGTGATGGAAATCGCCCAGTTAGCTTAATAGTCTTCGCATATCCTAAATGGCGTTCCAGCTCTGCCTTTTTTTCTTCTAACTGTTCGACCTTCTGAGATATAGAAGTATCGAAATCAAACCCATCATCAGCGACCATATCGCAAATTTCTTTAATTGAATATCCCATACCCTGTAAAACTCGTATCGTCCAAATGCGGTCTATATCATCATCGTCATAATCTCGATATTGGCCATCCTTATTTTCAGGCATTAGATTAGCTTTCTCAAATACGCGAAGTGCCTTTCTTGTAACACCCAAGTTATCTTCAACCCATTTAACCTTATACCCCAATACCATCACCTCCTATTGAATTCATTATACAACATTGTCCCAAGGACAAAGCAATGGTTTTTTCAAAAAACGGATAAAAAAATTATGAAGCACTTCATAATCCATTCAGATCTTCTTGTTTTCCGTATTAAACATCTATTCCACTGCCTGCTACCCCTTCGAGTATCGAGTGGGCTGAACTGCGGTCGGCTCTGACAATAATCCCAGTGCCACAACCTATGACATCTAATCCACAGCCTAAACCCTGCCGCAATTCTTCGACCAGCCACTTTTTATCCGGTCAGACTAAAAAGTAGATATGTTTCCATACAAGAAAACCGAGCTTTTCGCAAGGCTTCTCTGATGATACTAACCTTACAAAAAACCCGGAAATACGCCGCTTTTCACAGCAAACAGACCGTCTCAACGTGTGATAGTTAGGCAATATCAGAACATATCAAGAAGGGCATAAATGCTGTATTTTCACATACACACTGTCATCTCAAATCTCGATTTTTGATTAGGCTATTTTGAACGGTTCGATTTCTATCATAAACAAAATGTAAAATTTAATATATATAATTTGTAATCCAAACTATATTCCTTCCAAAACAAACTCTTTTCATTGGATTGTATATGATTCCAGCAATAAAATTTTAATATTCTTTCCAGACACTTCATACTTAATAAACAACATATTACTTGTGTCAATAATACCAAAAGTTCCATCACCTTCATCTGGCTGAGATTTTTCCATAGCACTAATAACAGCTTTTTCTACAATATCACGGACATCATTTTCTTTCAAATAATCAATTGTAGAAGATGAAAATGAAAATACATATGTTTGTGATGAATGCATTTTTATATCATCTCTTTGGCAATTGTTGTTTGATAAATCATTCGGTATAGCTATAAAAAGAAGAATAATGAACAAACAGGCCAACGAGTTTCGTATACATGCGTATGAGGTGAAAACATAGTTGTTGCGAATAATGTTTTTCCTCTGATTTTGTGCAATACACTTATCGTAATCATCTCTTAATGTTTCCTTGTCATTTACTATACTACTAAGCTTAACAATATATGTTTCATTTTCACCAATCAACACATGGATAACAAGCAACCCAGCAACAATCATATACGTGACACTCGCGATAAACAAAATAATTGCAAACAAAGCAACAAATGAATTTTCGAATTTCGCACTTAAAGATGATAGTAATCCTGATGCGCCAATAATTAGAGAAATAGAAATTGTAATTCCTATGATGTTTGTTTTGGCTTTGTCTTCAAGTTTATCCTTTGTTTTAAAGGTATTTTCATACTGTTCCTTGAGTTCCTCTACACTGATTTTATCTGAATTTTCAATATTTGTCAGAATTCCTGTTGGTATAGTTTCTTCTCCCAATTCGTTTTTAGGAAACATTTTTCCTTTGATAATCTTTTTCGCTTCCCAATTACCAATAAATGGAAATATTATATCAAGTATTTTTTTCATATACACCTCGATTAACTAAGGTATCCACAATAGCTTTATCAATCGGAAGATTAGCACACGATGTAAGCCAGCCCCACTCTCCTGTAGGATTCACTTCAATGAAATAATATGTATCCCCCACCAAAGCAAGGTCAATACCGCCAAATGATAGGCTTAACTTTTTCATTATTAACATAAGCTGATTCTCAATATTTCGGGGCAATTTAACGCAAGTATATGTGAGATTATCTTTATTGCTCTTTCTCCAATCACCTTCTAATATCATGCCATCTTCTGTAATAGCAACAGGAAACATACGGTTGTTTACAAATGTAACCCGTATATCGCATTTGGGGGATAAGCACTCTTGGGTAATAATAGGTGCCAATTGGATTTCAGAAGATAGTAAGTCTTTTCCCTCAATCATTGTAGAATACGTGAACATTTCTTTATCATCCTCATAAAAAAGAGCTGTATCCAAAGATTTAACAATGTACATCTTTTCCTGAGCAATATTCTGTGGCAACGAATTACCTACATAGGTTTCTGGAACGCTAAAACCACATTCCTTTGCTATTTTAAGCTGGTAGAGCTTGTTTTCTGCTCGGTATGTTGCTACGGGATGATTCATCCACACAGCTTTGTCTATAATAATTAAGTTTCTAATAAAGGCACTCCACTGACTTCGTTTCAGTTGTTCCTCAACAGGACGAGCTTTTCCTGTTGTGCGTAAGAAAACTGGTGCCCTAAAATAGATTGATTTTATGGTTTCTGAACTTAAG
>NZ_JBKWZF010000099.1:0-4128 GCF_046991905.1 Finegoldia sp.
GAAAATGAGAGATTGGATCATCTATACCTTGTTCGATAAGAGCATCAACGAACCCGATTTTACGAAAACTTTTATGTCGGGTGTTCTTGGTTTCTGGAGAATAAAAACTCTCATAGATGGAAAGATAAAGTCTGTCATTTCGTTTTGTTTTTTTAAGAAAATAGGCCATAGAAAGTGTCCTCCAAACATTACACAATTACACCATAATTATACCAAATAAATAAAAAAATAAAATTCTATTAATCTACAATCGTGTGGTTGACAAAATGAAAGTAGTGTATCCGTTTTATGAATCTGTTATAATTAAAAAGCCAAAGAAAGTTAATGTCTAAGCAGTCATTTGGAACTTTGTTTGGCGACATCCTCACCGAATGGCTGCTTAGACATGTTGAGGATGTTTTTTATGTCTAATTTTGAAAATCCTTTTAAGGATTTTGTTTTTAGTTTACCCGAAGATAAACTAGATCTTTTGATTGAATGCATCAACAATAGAAAAGATTATGATTTATATGGTGTTACTAACCTAGAAGATGCAGCTATTAAATACGGTAGAAAACCGATGTGTCCTAAGTGCTCATGTGAAAACTATATTGAAAATGGTCATACTCCAGCTTATCACAAACGTTTTAAATGTGAGAATTGTGGATGTTCTTATACATTATTATCGGATTCCGTTTTCAATTCAAGTAAGATATCTTTTCATAAGATATTGAAATATATTCAACTAATGACTTTTAACGTTCCGTTACAACAATGTATAGAAGTGTTAGAAATAAGCTCAAATACAGCGAATTTATGGCGAAATAAGATATTTCAAACAGTAAATGGATATCAAGATACTCTCCAATTAAGTGGAAGAATATGGATTGATGAAACCTATATTGAAGATTATAATGTTTTGGGTTCAGATTATATTAATCAAAAACCCAGAGGATTATCTAAAACTCAAATATGTATAGTAGTTGCCATAGATTCCAATAAAAATATGGTAGCAATTATATGTGGTCATGGAAAACCTTCTAGCGACCGTATATATAAAACATTGCATAATCATATAAGACCAAATTCAATAATTGTTCATGATGGAGAAAAAGCACATAATAAGTTAATTCGTGAATTGAATTTAAAATCGGAGGTATATAAGGCCAACACAAAAGATTCATCATATTTTGAAAAAATGGGCCTTATAAATAACATGTGCAGTTGGATTAAAAGATACATATGGAGATTTATTGGTATGGATGTAGAAAACTTACAAACATATTTAAATTGGTTCATTTATTTACAGCGTTGTAAACGTGACAATGACAAATGGCCAAAAAGTGAGCGTATATTAAGGCATTTGATACTTGAAAGAACTAGATATACCCGTAAATAAAGGATTTGTCAACCACACGATTGTAGATTAATAGAAATAAAATAAATTTAAAGCACAAAAAACAACGATAAATACTGAAGAATCTCAACTTTTTCTCAGAATAGCCTCTAAACATTCATGGTGCAAACCTCTAAAGACGGGAAAAATTGTGTAAGAGAATGTGAAATTCTCTTTTTTTATTTGAGTTGCCCTATTTATCGTGTCATTTCTATGTTAAAATCCCGAGTTTGACAGTTGAAAAAGTAAAAAGTGCTAGAAAGCCTTTATTCAAGGTTTAATCTAGCACTTTCGTTTTTTTGAAATGTTGTATGTGATTTCTATTTTGAATATTTTTTTACTATTTTGTTTAAATCACTTGGTCTATAGTACTTTCTGTTTAGTTGTAGCTCGAAACATCTTTCTAATGCATCTAATGCCTGACTACCACTATAGATGGATTTGTAGTACATGTCATCCATATTTACGACATTCATATTTCGCAATGTTTTTATTAGGTTTGATGTTGTTACATGAGTTAAGTTGTCATCCAACTTGCACTCCATAAGCCTGTATATAAGTAGTGCAGTGTAGCAGATCAAGAAATGTGCACGTATTCTTTCTGGCTTTCTCAAGAATACTGGTCTTGCATCGAAATTAGTCTTCATGATTCTAAAACAGTCTTCGATTTTGTATCTATTTTGAGCTACTGCTAGGATGTCTTTGGCTGAATCGTCAAGATTTGTTGCGACGGCATAGAATCCATCGTATTTTTCTTCTTCATGGATTTTATCCATATCCAATACATAATTAGCTGTATCAGATGATGTGTTCTTAAGGAATCGACGTATATCGTTGGGTCCTTTTTTTATTTTTTCAGGATCTTTAAGTCTTAATAACTTTTTAGCACGTTCAAGCTGTCTTTCGCGGATAGTCCTTTGGTATTCCATCATCTTTCTAGAGAAAGTGACAATGATATATTGATGTAATGTTCCTTTGGCTTTTACTTTTTTTGTTCGACCGTTCTTGTATACTTTTTCTTCATAAAGTCCTGTATCCATGGCCGTGTTGGCGGGAATCACTTTATAGGCAAAATCATTGTATAGACTTAGATTGTTTGCGTCTTTTTTATTAAATGTTCGCATTTCTTTCAATGTGATCGCATCGTCATTTGACAATAGACGGTAGTTTGAATCGTTGAATACGATATCTTTGATCTCTTGTCCAAGTTTTTTTACTGACTGTGTAACAATATAGGCTCTACCACCCATATCATTGAATTTACGGATATTGTAGGATCCAAGTCCTGCATCCGCACAATATATGAACTTTTTGTTTCCGGTCATTTTTATAACTTCTTTTTCAAGTGGAACGGCAGTAAGCTGTTCATTTGTGTTTCCTGGATGAATACACATAGAAATAGGGATTCCACGGCTGTCCATGATAAGCCCCATTTCAACAATAGGAGATGTCTTGTTTTCCTTACTGATTCCGAACTGACGAAGTCCAAGGATAATTTCTCCAGTAACTTCGTCAACGATCTCCTCATCAGGCTTTTCTGTTTCAAAGAAATAGTTTGTACAGTCATAGTACATAACTGAAGTATCTCGTTTAACGATGTTTTCGGAATTGTCAAAAAGATGTTTTAAATATTGGTCACTGTTTCTGTCTAGAATATCCAAGAAACGAATCATATGTTGGTATTCAACCTGAGGTTTCTCATAGTATGTATCAAGTTTATCGTATGTTCCATATTTACTGGCAGGATCCAGAATCCTTGCATAGGTAAGAAACTGACAGATTTTATTACAGTCGTAGGTGATCTTTCGGTCAGAAGAAACTGATTTAAAAAAATCAGACAGATTCAATTTGGCATAGATATCCTTAAGATACAGATATCCAATGTTCAAACTAGTAGAATTCGAACAAGGAGAATCTGTAGAAGGGATTCTTTCATTAAAGTCCATAGTAACAATGAATTCAGATCTGCCAGAACGATATTCCTCATTCATTTTTTTTACTTCGTTTTTAGCGTATTCCAAGGGATTATCCGTTATAAGAAGAAGCTCAGAATGTTTACCTAATCTTTTGATATTTTTGGTTGTCGTTTTTTTACCATTTCTAAATCCCTGCTGAATATAGTAAGTAGGATCTTTAAGTCGTTTATCATAATACAGTTTCATAGAAGCAGCCATCCTTTACAACTATTATATCACAATTACAACACATACAACAGTAAAAAATAAAAATTTGACGAAAAAAAAGCCGTACATAAACGACATTTGGCTATTTCGACTATGAGCAAGTGTTAAACTCCCGAACCGGCAGATACACTTCCTCCAGGTGAATTAATATAAAGATAAATATCACTGTGACTATCTTTAGCTTCGAGATAGAGTAATTGACCAATAATAGAGCTTGACATAGCGTCGTCAATTGTACCGGTCAGAAGAATAATTCTTTCTTCAAGTAATTTGGAATAAATATCGTAAGCATAATGATATTGATGATCTTTTTCTATGATAGTAGGGATAAGATGCATAAAATAACCTCCATACGTTATTATAGAAATAAAAGTGGAAAAATATTCTTAATAAAAAATAAAAAAGAAGTAAAAAAAGTGTAAGCGCTAACGATGTGATGAAATGGGAATTAATTGAAAAATAAAGGAAAAATTAATGCATCTTATACAAGAAATCAACGTTGTAGTAGTTGCTTTTGTGAAGTTTTTGACTTATAATAATGGCATAAAAGCTATTTACAAGGAGGAATAT
>NZ_JBKWZF010000100.1:0-4097 GCF_046991905.1 Finegoldia sp.
CTATTGTACCAATGTTAACATGTGGTTTTGTTCTTTCAAATTTAGCTTTACTCATTTATATAAGCCTCCTATTTATTATTCTTTTTTCCTATAACTTCTTCTGATATTGAGTTAGGAACTTGTTCATAATGATCGAATTGCATTGAATATGTTGCACGACCTTGAGTTTTTGATCTTAAGTCTGTTGCATATCCAAACATTTCTGCCAATGGAATAAACGCATCTAATACGTGTACACCATTTTTAGGATTCATACCGTCAATCTTACCTCTTCTTGATGAAACGTCTCCCATTACATCTCCCAAGTATTCATCTGGAGTAGTGATTTCAACTTTCATCGCTGGTTCCAATAAGATTGGTTTTGCTTTAGCAACTGCTGCTCTGAAGCCCATAGAACCGGCAATTTTGTATGCCATTTCTGATGAGTCGACATCGTGGTAAGAACCATCTAAAAGAGTAATCTTCATGTCAAGCATTGGATATCCACCTAAGATACCTGTTTGAGCTGCTTCTTCAGCACCTGCTTGAACTGATGGAATGTATTCTTTTGGAATAGCACCACCGACAATTGCATTAACAAATTCGATACCATTTGCTTCTTCTGGGTTTTCGATTGGTTCAACTCTAAGAGTACAATCACCGTATTGTCCACGTCCACCTGATTGTTTAACGTATTTACCTTGAGCTTCAGCTGCTTGAGTGATTGATTCTCTGTAAGCAACTTGTGGATTACCGATGTTAGCTTCTACTTTGAATTCACGTAAAAGTCTATCAACGATAATTTCAAGGTGAAGTTCACCCATACCAGATATGATAGTATCGCCAGTTTCTTCGTCTGTATATGTTCTGAAAGTTGGGTCTTCTTCTGCAAGTTTTGCAAGAGCAATACCCATTTTTTCTTGACTTGCTTTTGTTTTAGGTTCGATTGCTACAGAAATTACTGGATCTGGGAATTCCATGTTTTCAAGGATAACTTCGCTATCCATATCACATAAAGTATCCCCTGTTGTAGTATCTTTTAAACCGATAATAGCTACGATGTCTCCAGCGTATGCTTTTTCAATTTCTTCACGCTTGTTAGCATGCATCATTAAGATACGACCAATTCTTTCTCTCTTACCTTTTGTAGAGTTGTATACATAGCTTCCTGATTCAATACTACCTGAATAGATTCTAGTAAATGCAAGTTTACCAACATATGGGTCTGTTGCGATTTTGAATGCTAATGCAGCAAATGGTTCTTCATCTGATGACTTTCTTGTAGTTGGTTCATCAGTTTGAGGATCCACACCTTTGATATCTGGTACATCAGTTGGTGCTGGCATATAATCAACTATTGCATCCAATAATGGTTGAACACCTTTGTTCTTATATGCAGAACCACAAAGTACTGGGTTCATTGCATTAGCAATTGTTGCAGTTCTTATAGCTCTTTTGATTTCTTCTTCTGTTAATTCTTCACCTTCAAGGTATTTTTCCATTAACTCTTCATCGTGTTCTGCTATGTTTTCTAATAATTCTGCTCTATATTTTTCAGCTACTTCTACTAAGTCACTTGGAATATCTTCAATAGAGAATTCTGTTCCTAGTTCGTTTTTGTAGATATTAGCTTTCATTGTAATAAGATCAACTACACCTACGAATTTATCTTCAGCTCCGATAGGAATTTCGATAGGTACAGCATTTGCTCTCAATCTTTCTCTAATAGTGTCAACAGACATAAAGAAATCAGCGCCTGTTGCATCCATTTTATTGATGAAGCAAATTCTTGGTACGCCATATTTATCAGCTTGTCTCCAAACAGTTTCTGATTGTGGTTCTACACCGCTTTTCGCATCGAATAAAGCAACTGAACCGTCAAGAACTCTAAGAGATCTTTCTACTTCAACTGTGAAGTCAACGTGACCCGGTGTATCGATAATATTGATTCTGTTACCTTTCCAGAAACAAGTTGTTGCTGCAGAAGTAATTGTAATACCTCTTTCTTGTTCTTGAACCATCCAGTCCATTTGAGCGGCACCGTCGTGAGTGTCCCCAATTTTATGGATTTTACCTGAATAGTATAAAATACGTTCAGTAACTGTCGTTTTACCGGCATCAATATGGGCCATTATACCAATGTTTCTTGTATCTTTTAATGAAACTTGTCTAGCCATTTTTTCTCCTTACTTACTTTCCGATAGATTAGTATCTATAATGTGCAAAAGCCTTATTAGCTTCAGCCATCTTGTGTACGTCTTCTCTCTTCTTAACTGATGCACCAGTGTTATTAGCTGCATCCATGATTTCTTTAGCTAACTTTTCAACCATAGTTTTTTCACCACGAGCTCTTGTATAAGTTGTTAACCATCTCAAACCTAAAGTTTGTCTTCTTTCTGGTCTAACTTCGATAGGAACTTGGTAGTTAGCTCCACCTATTCTTCTAGTCTTAACTTCTAAGATAGGCATTATATTGTTCATTGCTTTGTAGAATACTTCAAGAGCGTCTTCTCCTGTAGTTTCTTTGATAATATCAAAAGCACCATAAACAATTTTTTGGGCAGTACCTTTTTTCCCGTCTAACATAATGTTGTTGATAAGCTTAGTAACTGTCTTATCATCGTAAACTGGATCTGGCATTACCTCTCTTTTTTGAACATGTCCTTTTCTTGGCACTTCGCTTCCCTCCTTACTATTTAGTATTTCTCAGGTACTCGAATTACATCGCTGTGCTATAAATGTATATTAAAATCTTTTATTCACACTAATACCTTTTGTTTTTGTTTTATTTCTTTGGTTTCTTAGCACCGTACTTTGAACGACCTTGCATTCTGTTTTGAACAGCTGCAGTATCCAAAGCACCTCTGACAATGTGGTATCTTACCCCTGGTAAGTCCTTTACTCTACCACCTCTGATTAATACAACACTGTGTTCTTGTAGGTTGTGTCCGATACCTGGAATGTAAGATAAAACTTCCATACCATTAGTTAAACGAACTCTGGCAACCTTACGAAGTGCTGAGTTAGGCTTTTTAGGAGTCATAGTTCTTACTGAAGTACATACGCCTCTTTTTTGAGGTGAGTTAGCTTCTGTATAGCTTTTTTTGATGCTGTTGAAGTTACGACTCAAAGCTGGTGAATCAGATTTGTAAGTTTTAGATTTTCTTCCTTGTCTTACTAATTGATTAATTGTTGGCAAATTTTCCACCTCCTGAAATTATTTTATGCATAAAAAAAGAATATACAAGATATTCTTATTTATCCTTGTATATTCTATCATTAACATTATGATATGTCAAACAAATTCTTAGTTTTTTGCATATTTTTATTTTAAATTCCAAAAATTTCTTTGTATCGTTCTTGAGAAGTTTTCGAACGTCTTTTGATATCCAAAATCTCAATATTATTTTCTATAATAACAGACAAAATATCATTAATACTATTGTTGTTTAAGCTTATCATATTTTTATCCATATTAAAACCCTTTGAATTCAAAACAGATGATAATTTTTCGTTATCGCTTGAAATAATCTCTATGAATTTTTCATTTTCCAAAACTTCTTCCAAAATTTTGCCGTCTTTTAAGAACAAAATATTATTGGTGATTTCATCGATATCGTTTAAAGAGTGACTGGATATTAAAATTCCCTGTCCATCTTTTGCTTTCTTCTTTATAAGAGCCATCATCTTTATAACGCTAGTTGGATCAAGACCAGAAAGTGGTTCGTCAAGCAATATAATATCTCTTTGTGGCAAGAAATCCATCGCAAGCATCAGCTTCTTTTTCATCCCCAAAGAATACGAACCAGTCTTGCTTTTTACAAAACTTTCAATTCCTATTTCTTTGATAACCCTATCCACATCATCCTTGGTTCTTTTATAGACATTTTTGATATAGTTCAAATAATCCATGCCATACAAGTTTTCATCCAAGATTTTCTCATCTTTGAAAAAAGAAATATGATTAAAAATCTTCTCATCTTTAAACTCTTTGCCGTCTACCAAAACTTGTCCGCCATCTCTTTTGAGAAGATTGGTCATAGTATTCATCAAAGTAGTCTTACCCTACAATGTCAAGCAATTGTTACATAAAATTAGACGATATTTCTATCGCCTAA
>NZ_JBKWZF010000101.1:0-4056 GCF_046991905.1 Finegoldia sp.
ATTTTCAGTCCCTGCTAAAACAAATCTGCACTTCAGTCCTTGCTTAGCCAAATAGTTCACCATTTCTTGTTCACATACGTGTATACCTTCCGCTAAAAACAGATTCACGCATTTTGTTATCTGCGATATATCCATATTGTGCTGCTTGATCAGCTTTCCTGCTTTTAAAAATTCTTTTTGAGTCATTTTATCTCTCTCCTCCCTCATACTGTTCGGGCGTGAATCCTCTCTGTTTCCATTTCAGCAGGATACGGTCTACGTAATCAATGCTCTGTTTGTCATAAGTCAATGCCTCACGTAAGGCGTATCGTATCAGCCGGTCTTCGTGTTCCTCTGCCCACTGGCAGATTGTCTGTATCTCACGTTGAGATAATGGTCTGCCGAATCCCTGCTCATACAAATCAATGAGCGATGAGTTGTATATGTCAGTTTGCTCCTGCACTTTTTCTTCAAGCTGTTTTTCGACATCCGGAAACGGAGATACGCACGCGTTGTTTATATTATTTAAATGTCTTTTATTATCCTCTACTATACTAACCTTACCTATCCTATCCTTACCTAACCTAGGCGTACAAGTTGTATCCAGTATGTATCCATTCTGTATACATGATGGATTTTTGATCGTATATGCCTTATTTTGCTTAAGTTCTAGCATAGATTTTTCGAGCTCGTATGCTGTTGGTTTATACCTATCTTTCTGTATGTAATTATGCATTTTCCAGTGCTTGATAACGCATATTCCTGTATCAAAAAGATAGATAAAATTCTTCATCAGAAGGAGCTTCATATCATCCTCAGAAGCTCCTATCATTCTTTGCACTCTTTTTGGATTTCCCAGAAATCCATCATCATCCGCTTTCATTCCCAAATGGAAATACAATGCTTGTGCTGACAATGACATATCCTGGAATGCGTCGCTGTCTATTATCTGTGACGTAAACATTCTTCTTTCTGCCAATTTACCACCTCAATCTGTTAGCTTTCTGCAATCTACAATTCTGCAAATTCCTTTTCCTTCCGCTCTAATTCAGCTGTTAATATTTCCCGTAACTTTGTATCAATTTCTATCGTCGTATAATTTCTGTATCCAGCGTGCTGTCTGTGCACGCCATTCCAAATATAAAGAGTTTCGTCCCTAGCATTTCTCTTATGCAGCAAATTTCTTCGTCCAGTTCCACTGCCTTGTCCAAAGTTTCTTTATTCATTTTACGTCTCCTTTATCTCAATATTGTATATCTCTGCCATCATGCGCCGTTTCAAGCGGTACACAGGCGTTTTTACTCCTTTGGCATCCTCCACTATCAGCTGACCGTTTCTGTCGTTATACATAAAGTCTGCTATGTATCTGATAGGCATACCGTACTTGCTCTTTGGTATTAGCTCAAACGGTACCTGCAGGCGGAGGTTTATTATCTCCCCTGCCTGCTCCAGTAGCCGTAATTCTAGGTATCTTGATGCCTCGTGTTTTGATGCGAAGGTTATCCCGTCCACCTCTGTTTTAACAGCTCCGTATTTGCTCTTTTTGGGCTTTGTGGGAGGTGTTTGTACAGAGGTATACTTGCGTCCGTCTGGGTAGTTAATCATCATCAAACACCTTTAATTCGCCTTTTTTGATAAAATATTCCATTTTCTTATCAATGATAAAAGGTGATAAGTGATTCTCTTGTATGAATATCTCATTACCTATCGTGTGACATTTTATATGGCATCCCCTGCACAATGGCAAGGCACGTTTTCCAACATGCGATATCTTTTGACGGTTATTCCCAGCACCTATCGCATCAACATGATGTATCTCAGCGTGTTTCCCACATATTACGCATCTTCTTTTTAAAGCCAACGCATATGATTGCTTTTCGTCGAATGTATAATCGTAGTCCGCAATAATCTTCTTTGCGAACGGTATTTCGTTATATATGCAATAGTCAATAATAGCCCGTATTAAGCCGTTTGCGTAGGTCATGCTGCAGGAAGACAGACTTTCCACTTCTATTTCCATTACTGATGCATACTGTTGTTGTAATTCCATTCTTACCCATTCAGAATCGTATCCTGTATAGCGGGCTATTTCTCCGCACAAGGCGAAAATAAAGCGCCTTTGTTTATCTGTTATATGCCGTCTGTCAATGAGCTTTATATCAACTTCCAGTGAATCTCCGCAGTTAAGAAACATTTCATCCGTTTGTTTTAATGCAACGGCATCTATGCAATAGACACCGTTGCGCTTATACAACTTGCTCATACCTTAGAAAGGAAGATCATCATCCCTTATATCCAGATGGCTGGCATATGCCTGCTGTGGTGTAAATCTACCAGAAGGTACGCTTGTCTTTTTCAGTAACTTGTCTTCTGGGATTGTTACGTTGTCAATTTCAGAAATAGCTCTCACATACATACACTTGGTAGCGAATTTCGATTCTCCTTTATCATTCAGATATTCTTCCCTACCGAATACGCCACAGAATTTCTTTCCTTTCAAGCTTCCTTCATCCCAAGACCATATGTATCCAGGGTTAGATTCCAGTATCCGATTGATAAAAGCTTTGAAATATGGATTTGACTGTTCTGTTCCATACCCTTGATAATATGTACCTCTCCACTTGGCATTCGGGTCTTTCTTTCTGTCTACTGCCAGCATTGCATCATAATAGCCTTGTTGCTTATCTTCTGGTGCGAAGTCATATGCTATAACGAGCATCTTGTTTCCGCTTTTTGATACTTCTGTGCGTGCACCAACGATAACGCATATGTGCCCGCCTAACTCAATTTTTTCAAAACTTCCAGCTTCTTCTAATTCATTCCATCCGTTGATTGGTTCCATTATCTTTCTTCCTCCTTGAATTTTATTGGACATTTGCATCCAATCCTATGCATCGGATCCAGCAACCACTCATATGTTAAGCGACATGAATAACGTTTGTAACTCTCTTCATATTTGCAAAACATACAGTAATTGCATTGCACCTTATTTTCTGGAAATCCTATTTCCACATCGACATTACCGATTGTATAATATAGGCATTCACGTCTTTCTTCCGGCATCAGTATTCCTCCAATACTTTGATAACTTCCATAATGTCATTGTCGATCTCATCCTCTTCAAATGCTCCCATAGGTGTTTTTGCTGTGCTGTTCTTGGCATGAGTCTCGAATACATAGCGTCCGCCTGCAGCTTTTGCATTAAGAATGGTTGTGAATTTACTTTCAAGACAGATTTTGTCAATCTTTTTTCCGCTCGTTTTAATGCGAGTGAACATATAGCCGCTGTCATCGCGCTCTGTCTGCGTATGTGCAGTAAAAATGATGTTAAGGTCATCACGCAGCGTAGGAGCGGTGTCCACCATATTCCATATACACTGTGCAAGGTCCATCCACTTGTCGTAGCCTTTTTCTTTGCATCTGCGCATTTCATCGCCCACCATGATGCCATTGATTGTATCAATGACTACATATTTAATTTCTGGACGCTTGTCACTGATTTTGACAAGCATACGCATAATCTTATCTGCATCATCACTTGCCATATAATTCTTGTTTTCCACGTTAAACTCATTACGCCAGCCTTTCCAGCTGAGACCTTTTTTATCACAGTCGACATAAACGGTTTCTTCCGGCGGAAGATTACGCATCGCAGTTGTTTTACCACTTCCGCTCTCTCCCATGATACATATTACTTTGCTCATTGGTTTCCCTCCTTGCTCAAGTGTTTGATATATCCGATCAATGCTTTCAATTTCTGCGCTGCGTTTTCTTCATCTAAATAAACGCAATGATTTTCGTTCGCATCCTTGCGTGTACTCCATTTGTCAAAGTAAATACATACGGATACAATGCCGACGTGTGGACTATAATTCACAAAAACATCGTGCCTTTTACATCCATATGCAACTTGTATGAGTTCGCCCAATAATTTAGCTATTGTTTTCATTTTCTTTCCTTTCTCTCTGCTACTGTTTCCTTTCTTTCTTCCTCCTCAGCTTCCGCCTGCAGGTCTGCCAGCTCCTCTGCAGACGGTGCCCATTCTTCGTCGTAATGTTCTGGATCCATGTGGTTATC
>NZ_JBKWZF010000102.1:0-4051 GCF_046991905.1 Finegoldia sp.
GCTTTGGTATCTGATCCACGATTTTAGTGATGAAAGCAAGGAACTCCATCTTTTCCCAAGTCTTTCAGAAATTAAAGGATATGGGTTTCCAAGCGAAACACAAGCACTTGCAGAAAGACTGAATGATTTAAGTTTTTGCAATCAAATAGTTGCCGAATATGAAGATTTTATTGATAAGTATGAAGCAGACAGAAGCATTCTTCGTTTTCATTATCATCGAGTGTATGAATTGCATAAATCTGTAAAAGAACTGTTCCTTGACAGAAGAGCTTATGAAACGGAAATCTTTGACCTTCCGGAAAGCAAGCCTTTTATTACGGACGATGAAATCAATGCAGATCTTGCCAGAGGAAGTGGTATTTCCGGTGGAAAAGAAAGAATCTATGATTATTTTACAGAAAGCCATGACACTAAAAGTAAAGCAGACTTTTTGAAAAATGAGTTTGGTACCGGTGGTCATTCCCATGCCTTATCTGGTGCGACTCATAGCGGACAGGATCATAGTGCCAAAGGAATCATCTATAAAAAAGAAGGTTGTGAAACAGTCAATCTGAATTGGACTCAGGTGGCAAACCGTATCGGTGAGCTGATAAGAAAAGATCGCTATCTGACAGCTGAGGAGCTTGAAAAAAGACAATTAAAAGAAGCTGAACCGCTAGAAGATGAAACGATTGAAGAAGCAACAATAGAAGCTGAGGAAGTTTTGGAAGATATTGCTGCTGAAGAAGAATTAGAGGACTATCCTTATGAGGTTGGTCAAAAGGTATTCCTTGGGGGTACGGAGTTTGAGATTACAGAAATCAGGGAGCATGAAGTTCAGCTTCTTGATCCGTCCTTGCTCTACCCTATTTTTCGTGTAGAAAGCAAAGCTAATTTTGAACGCTTGGTTGAGCATGATACAAAAAATGCGGAAGCCAAAGAAGAAAGTGTTGAGATACCGGCAGTCAACTACACCATCAGCAACGAGCATTTAGGTGAAGGTGGTCCGAAACAGAAGTTTGCAAGAAATGTTGAAGCGATAAAGCTGCTTTATGACTTGGAAAAAGATGACCGTAATGCGACTTTTGAAGAACAGGAGGTTTTGTCGAACTATGTCGGCTGGGGCGGTCTTTCTGACGCATTTGACAGCAATAAATCGAACTGGTCAAGCGAATATCAAGAGTTGAAGAATTTGTTGCCGGAAAAGGAATATGAGATGGCACGAGTTTCTACACTGAATGCCCACTATACAAGTCCGGTAGTCATCAAGGCAATGTATGAAGCGTTGTCCCAGATGGGATTTAAGACGGGAAATATCTTGGAACCATCTATGGGCATTGGTAACTTCTTTGGACTTCTTCCGGAATCTATGCGAGGAAGCAATCTTTATGGAGTTGAGCTTGATTCTATCTCCGGTCGAATTGCTCAGAAACTTTACCCGAATGCTGATATTAAAATCAGCGGATTTGAAAAAACTGACAGAAGGGATTTCTACGATATATCTATCGGCAATGTGCCTTTCGGAAATTATAAAGTCAGTGATAAACCATACGACAAGCTTGGCTTTTCAATTCACAACTATTTCTTCGCTAAGGCTCTGGATCAAGTAAGACCGGGCGGTATCGTTGCTTTTATTACAAGCCGATATACGATGGATCAGCAAAGCCCAGATGTTAGAAAATATCTTGCTCAAAGAGCTGAACTTCTTGGTGTGGTCAGACTTCCTAACAACGCATTTAAAGCCAATGCGAGAACCGATGTTGTGTCCGATATTATCTTCTTGCAGAAACGGGATCACCTGATTGATATTGAACCGGATTGGGTGCATTTGGGACAGAGCGAAGATGGATTTTCTATCAACAGCTACTTTGTCGAAAATCCTCAGATGGTGTTGGGAAAGCTCGAAAGCCAGTCTACACAGTACGGTAAGGAAGAATGTACGGTTGCTCCGATTGAGGGTACAGAATTATCAGAGCTTTTAAGCAATGCAATCAAGAATATCAACGGAAGCTATGTTGAAGCAGAGGTATCGGAACAGCCACTTGTGGGAGCTGCAGAAACCATACCGGCAACACCAGATGTAAAGAACTTCTCCTATGCTGTGGTTGATGATGAAATCTATTTCAGAGAAAACTCAGTAATGAGGCTTTGTGATTTCAATGATACAGCCAAAGGCAGAATCAAAGGTATGGTAGAGCTGAGAAGAATCGTCAATGAACTGATTGACTATCAGTTGAATGATTACTTCGACGAGGACATCAAAACGAAGCAGAAAGAGTTGGATATAGCTTATGATGAATTTTCGTCTATGTATGGCTTGCTTAATTCAAGAGCCAACTCAATGGCATTTGCCGATGATTCTTCTTACTACCTTTTATGTTCCCTTGAGAACATTGATGAAAACGGAAATCTTGAAAGCAAGGCGGATATGTTTACCAAAAGAACGATCCGACCGGAAGTTAATATCACAAGCGTGGATACGCCGATTGAAGCGTTGGCAATATCTATCGGGGAAAGAGGTATGGTGGATCTTCCGTATATGGCTGAGCTTGTAGGTACGCCAGATGAATTTGAGGATATTATAAGCGAACTAAACGGTATCATTTTCAAAAATCCTTTGGCTTCAGACGAGGCTTTTGACGGGTGGCAGACTGCTGATGAGTATTTGTCCGGCAATGTGCGTGAGAAGCTTAAAATCGCCCGTCTGGCAGCTAAAAACGATAACAGATATACTTCAAATGTAGAAGCACTGGAAAAGGCACAGCCGAAAGATTTGGACGCTTCTGAGATTGATGTAAGAATCGGTGCAACATGGATCGACAAGGATTATATCCAGCAGTTCATGGAAGAAACTTTTGAAACACCATTCTATATGAGAAGAAGCATTGAAGTAAAATATGCTCCTTTGACAGCTGAGTGGCAGATTACAGGTAAATCCGTACCGGGCAGACATGATGTCAATGCGTATGTAACCTATGGTACGGACAGAGCCAATGCTTACCGTATTTTAGAGGATTCCTTAAATCTGAAAGATGTGCGTATTTATGATACGATTGAAGATCCGGACGGAAAGCAGAAACGAGTGTTGAATAAAAAGGAAACGACGCTTGCCCAACAGAAACAGCAGGCAATCAAGGACGCTTTCCAAGATTGGATATGGAAAGATCCAAAAAGAAGGCAGGAACTTGTTGCAAAGTATAATGAGATGTTCAACTCTACCCGTCCTCGTGAGTTTGATGGTTCCCATATTCGCTTTGGTGGCATGAACCCAGATATTAAGCTGAGGGAACATCAGAAAAACGCGATTGCCCATGTTCTTTATGGTGGCAATACGCTTCTTGCTCATGAGGTAGGTGCGGGAAAGACTTTTGAGATGGCTGCTTCTGCGATGGAAGCAAAACGATTAGGATTGTGTCAGAAATCACTCTTTGTCGTACCGAACCATTTGACGCTTCAATGGGCAAATGAGTTTCTAAGGCTTTATCCAAGTGCCAAGCTGCTTGTAGCAAGCAAGAAAGATTTTGAAACAGCCAATCGAAAGAAGTTTTGTGCAAGAATTGCCACTGGCGATTATGACGCTGTGATTATCGGTCATTCGCAGTTTGAAAAGATACCGGTTTCAGCAGAAAGACAAGAAAAGCTGCTAAGGGAGCAGATAGAGGAAATTGAAAATGCCTTAGCAGAGATGAAATACCAAAGAGGTGAAAACTTTTCTATCAAGCAGATGGAAAAGACAAGAAAGTCGTTGCAGACAAGACTGGATAAGCTGCTTGCCAACGATAAGAAAGATGATGTCATTACCTTTGAACAGCTTGGTGTTGATCGTCTGTTCGTTGATGAAAGTCATAGCTTCAAGAATTTGTTCCTTTATACAAAAATGAGGAATGTAGCCGGCTTATCAACATCAGAGGCTCAGAAGTCATCAGATATGTTTATGAAGTGTCGCTATATGGACGAACTGACAGATGGAAAAGGTGTTATCTTTGCGACAGGAACTCCCGTCAGCAATTCAATGACGGTGCGCCCGTAAGGGGCTGTAATAATCTTACCTTGAGCAAGTAATAGGGCAAGG
>NZ_JBKWZF010000103.1:0-3816 GCF_046991905.1 Finegoldia sp.
AAGAAATAGAAATAATTCTTGTTGATGATGAATCACCGGATAAGTGTCCACAAATATGCGATAGATATGCCCAACAAGATTCTCGTATCAAAATTATACATAAAAAGAACGAAGGATTGGGAATGGCACGCAACAGCGGCATAGAAATAGCATCAGGTGAATACGTGACTTTCTGTGATTCTGATGACTTTGTGGAGTCTGAAACCTATGCATGTGTATATAACTGCTGTAAATCTCAAGATTTAGATATGTGCTGTTTCCAACACCAACGTATAACACAAGAAGGCATTATTCTTCCCAATAAACATAAAGTAACCGAGGAATTTTTCGAAGGAGCTAATGTGAAGAACTTCTTAATGGGAATAATAGGTAAAGATGCAACCAATAAACATAGTAAAACTTATGGTATGAGTTCCTGCATGGCTGTTTTTCGGAGAAGTATCTACATAGACAGTGGAGTACGTTATCCGAGCGAACGATTAATCGCCTCAGAAGACCTCGTTTTTTTACTTTATATTTTACCTCATGTTCAAAAAATAAAGATTCTGCCCAATATATTCTATAACTACACGATAAACCCCTCTTCTATTTCGCAGAATTACTCAGCACAGAAACATACTCGACTCATCAATTTGCTGCATGAAGTAAAAAAATATTGTGATGAAAACTTTGAGTATAATGATTATAAGAACCACTATTTCACTCAGCTTTTACGCATTTTCAAGATAATCTTAAAACATATTTCTCTAAGCAATGAATCCTTCATACAGAAAATGGTTCATCTAAGTAGTGAAACAAAACATCCATTACTGCAGCCCTTTTATCAAGATCCCATTTCTCAGAAATATGGATGGTATGACAATCTTTATATCTTCGCAATGAAACATCATCTTTCTTTGTTTTTTATTATTTTATATCATTTTAAACGATGAATAATCTACCCAATATAAACTATACTGTTTATCATGACCTATGTACAGGGTGTGGTATATGTAAAAGTGCATGTCCTTCACATGCTATTAAAATAACCACAAAAAATGGTTGTTTCCACCCATCTATCAATGACCAAATTTGTAAAAACGATAAAGGCTGCCATCGTTGCTACGACGTTTGCCCCGGTATTGGGATCAACCTTGTTAAAATAGCCCAAATAAATTTTAAGGGCACAAACAATGATGCATTAGCAGGACATTATCTAAAATGTTTCTCAGGACATAGCAATGATTACTCTATACGCTATCATAGTGCCTCAGGAGGTATGGTTAGTCAATTTCTAATTTACCTTTTAGAAAACAACCATATAGACGGGGCAGTAGTTACTGCTTTTGATAAAAAAGCTCCATTGATGGTAAAATCTTATATTGCTACTACACCCCAAGACATTTTAGAAGCTAAAAGTAGCAAATATTCTCCAGTATCACTACATGGCATCATAGAAAAGATAAAGCAAGCAGCAGGAAGCAGGTATGTAATTGTGGGCTTACCATGTCATATAGAAGGATTTAGAAAATACGAGGCACTGGATAAACATTATAAAGAAAAAATAGCCGGATATTTTGCTATCTATTGTTCGTCAGGACGCAGCTTTTATCTGACAGAATATATCTTTAAAGAAAGAGGGATCAATCGAAATGCCTTAACGTACTTCGCTTATCGAGATAATGGGTGCTTGGGTAATATGGTTGCAAGGGGAGAAGGCATTCAGCATGAAGAGAGATTTCAAAACTATTATCATCCGCTTCGAAGCTTTTTTGTGCCAAATCGATGTACTATGTGCATCGATCATTATGGAGAGTTAGCCGATGTTTGTTTCGGAGACATACATATTGCTCCTTATATAACAGACAAGATAGGCGTGAACTCGATAATTGTACGTAATCCTAAAATGCTACAATGGTTATTAGAGGCCCAAAAGGCAGGTTCAATTACTTTAGACGAAATATCTGTAGAGACTGTGAATAAAAGTCAGGTAATGGCAAGAATAAAAAAAGAAAGAAATTCCACATTTATTCGGATAAATAAGATTTTAGGATTTAAGACACCTCAATATGATATTGATTTAAAAAGCAGTAATCAAACCAAATGGTTAATATCATACATCCATACCTGCATTCAACAATTTATCGGTCGAAATAAAAAACTATGGTTTCTTATACCTTTGCTAAAGAAAAAAGCGCCTAAAGAATAATTAAAAACAGCATTGAATATTATGAGTAAAAAGAAAATTGGTGGTGTGATTGTCAGTGACCTGAATCACACCAATTATGGATCATGTTTACAAGCTTATGCTACTATGAAAATCGTACAGGCTTTAGGTTACGACTTAACTTTTATCAAGTATATAAAACAACGTAATGTATGGGATTGGTTGAAAATAGCCCCGGGCCTAATGCTGAGTGGAGGTTTTGAACTATTAGCCCAAAAAAAGAAGTTTAAAGATGATTGTAAAAGATATCCGGATTACATGTCTAATCAGCAAATACGCCTCAATGCAACTAACGCTTTTAAAAAACAAGAATTTGTCCCTTTTTTTAAGGAATATAAAGGGTATAAATCCCTTTGTGAAGGCTCTAAACTATTCGATGCTGTATTTGTAGGAAGCGACCAAGTGTGGCGCCCCTTTGGCTTTTATAGTAACTATTGGAATCTGAATTTTGTGGACGACCGTGTACCTAAATTTTCTTATGCTTCAAGCTATGGTGTTTCTTCCATTCCATCAATACAACATAAAGGAACTAAACGATATTTAGAAAGAATGGACATGGTTTCAGTTCGCGAAACGAAAGGGAAAGAAATTGTCGAACAATATTCGAATCAAAAAGCACAAGTGGTGAGTGATCCAACAATGCTTTTAACTTGTAAGGAATGGTTGGAATTTGCTTCACATTCGCATAAAGAAACACCAACAGAGCCTTATATTTTTTGTTATTTTTTAGGTTCTAGGGAAGATATCCGCAAAGAAGCAGCAAAACTATCAATGCATACAGGTTTTAAAATTGTAATTATGCGCCACATGGATGAGTATGTACCTGCCGATGAAACCATTGGTGATTATGCACCATACGATATCAATGCATGGGATTTTGTTAAATTATTGAGTAATGCAGCCTATGTGTGCACAGATTCATTTCATGGAACAATTTTTTCTATCTTGACACATCGAAAATTCACCACTTTTTATCGAGTAAATCCTAAAAGAGGAAACTCTACTCATAGTCGCATTGACAGTCTCTTAACCTTGTTTCAACTTACAGATAGAAAATTCAATGGAGACATATTGGCAATTAAGAATGAAATAGATTATGCAAAAGTTGATAATGCACTAAATACATATCGGCAAAAGTCTTTAGATTTTTTTAAAAAGGCTTTAGCACTCTCTAACACACAAACGATTATATCACGACCTTGATTTCCAAACTATGATTTTTAATTCATTCCAATTTCTTTGGTTATTTCCGCTGATTTTTGGAGGATATTATGCCATTAGCTATTTACAGGGGAAAAAGGAACAGGGTAAGGAAAGCAATGTGCTGTTGCTCCTGGTTTCATACGCCTTGTATATGCAATATGTACCTTGGTGTGCATTCGTATTATTATGGGTAACTTTGGTTACCTATTCCATGGCACTATGCGTCACAGTTTCAAACAAAAGTAAAAAATTAATTTGCTGGCTGGGGACGATATCAGGTATCGCCCCATTGGTTATCTTCAAGTACTATAACTTTATTATTGATAATGTAAACGATATGTTAGGACATGGGAACCTACCGGGATTAAACTGGGCCATTCCTATCGGCATCTCTTTCTTTAGCTTTC
>NZ_JBKWZF010000104.1:0-3666 GCF_046991905.1 Finegoldia sp.
CTTTATATCCTTTTTTTAAGATAGAAAGCCACAAAGCACAATCTTCATGCCTTACATTCTTAAAATACATTTTACCTACTTTTTCCGTATCATACATTACAGTCAGACAGCCTATACAATTCCCCCTCAATAATAAATGATAATCTACCACTGAAGGAGCAATAATTTTACGCTTTGTACGCCTCCCTGCCTGATCTACTTTCTCGAAATTTGAGAAAACCATTGCTACATTAGGTTGATCTATAAATTTTAACTGCTCCTCTAATTTTTTAGGTAACCAAATATCATCACTATCTAAAAAAGCGATATATCTTCCCCTTGCTTCTCTTATTCCGATATTACGTGGTATGGATGGTGAACCTGAGGGTTCATTTGTTTTTAAATATCTAATACGAAAATCTTTTGCTTCATATTTTTTTATAATATCTGCAGAATTATCAGTAGAACAATCATCAACAATAATCATTTCCCACTGTTGAAATGTCTGCATTATAACTGATTCTATTGATTGAACAATATATCTTTCAGAATTATAACAAGGAATTATAACAGATACCAAAATCATTACTAATAATAAAATGTGAAAAGTAAAAAAACAGGGAACACATATATTCAAATTTTCCAATAAGCTTCAAAAGAGTGACCAATCCTTTTTTCCACTGGAGGCAATTGCATATAATCACCGTATGTATTTTTTAAATATTCTTGATATAATATAGGGACCTCAAAACTTTCTTTTTCAAAAGATAATAATAACGATGAGTCAAAAACCTCTTTTCTATAAATGCATATTTTAGCTTCCGGCTCTACCACATTAGAGACATAATTTGATGATTCATAAGCATATTTTCGAGCCAATCGCTCCATCCTATTTACAAAAAACTGAAAACCAAAGATACGGACGATCTTCCATGCTAAATAAATAATAGGAGTCATCATAAAAGATGTTTCAGGCATCTTAGGATGTGCAGACAAAGCCCTCATCCTATGCAAAACACGCATTTTAAAATAATGAATTTTAAATTTATCAGGCATACCGTCTAAGGGGAAAATATCAACCCAAATCCCCATATTTTGAATAGTTTGCAAATCATTTTCCACACACAAAGTACGAGTATCTATCATTTTTGCATGAGTATAATAATAATCCTCATTCTTTGGATTACTTAAGATTTTATAATAACTATGTCTCAAGGAAGGAACTAACTCCAATAATCGCTCATAATCTGAACGTGGCATCATTATATCAATATCATCATCCCAAGGAATAAATCCTTTATGCCTAACGGCTCCCAACAAAGTACCCCAAGCTAAATAATAGCGAAGATGATATTGCTGACAAATTTTCCGAATATACAATAAAGCGTCAAGTTCTACTTTTTTTATTTCTTGTTCAGATAATCTATTTCGTTTATTCATCTCCATCTTTTTTTATATAGATATCTAATAATAGAAAATACCCATTTAAAAAGTGCCTCATTCCAAACAAACAATCTCGCTGTAAGTTTTTCGGATAGTCCTGGATGAGAATAAAGATGTTCCATTTGTCTTTTTAGATCATACTTTTCTCGAATGATTTGATATAAATCATTTTGCCCAGACAAAATAGCTAAAATCATGAATTTCCACAATGTACGTGAAAATTCAAATTCAAGCCCTCTAACAGAATAATTCACTTTTTTATAGTAGTTGACCGTGCGTTGTGAAGCTTCTATACTTGTCAAACTTTTAATAGAAAAGATTGCCATGGCTGACTGATCATTTACACGATAGTGATAAAGAAGATTGTTTGTATAACAAACCTTATTAGAATAAACTAAATATTTCAATATAAATTCACGATCTTCACCACGAGTACACCCTATCACAAATTCTAATTGTTTCTCTTTTATAATATTATGTCGAAATAACATACAACAAATCTGAGGATTGAAACTTTTATCTAGAATAATTCTTTCTATACAACGTTTACCACTCATTTCTATATATCCTTGAGCATCATCCATACAGAAAACCATAGAACGAGTAAAACCACAGATTGCCAAATCAGCCTGATGACTTATAAGCTGTAAAAGTGTTATCAAAAAATTAGGTTCTATCAGGTCATCACTATCAACAAAGCAAATATACTCTCCTTGACACTGGGATAGAGCCTTATTTCTTGCGACAGACACTCCTGCATTAGACTGAGAAATAATTTTAAAACGCTCATCCAATGTAGCGTAATGATTTAAAATAGATAATGTATTATCTTGACTTCCATCATCTATACAAATCACCTCCCAATTAACATAGGTTTGATTCAATATAGACAATAAACAATCAGACAAATATCTTTCAGAATTATAACAAGGGACAATTATAGATATCAACATTTTACTATTTGAAAAATATAAACTTATATGGGATATAATATGAGGGTACACCTTTTATGAATGGAACGAATAGGTACAATAAGAAATAAGAAATACATAGAAAATAAGAAAGAAGCTTCACTTGCTCTCTTAGTTGTCCATCCAATCCTTTAACCACTTTAGGAATCAACAAACAATAATATATATTAAAATAAAACGCTATTCTCCCGCCTAAATGAGCTCCTAAAAAAGATACGAAAACAAAACTTAACAATAAAACATTAAATAAATTACACTTGTTTTTATCTATGTTTTTACTTCCCAAAACAAAACAAATAATAAACAACAAAAAGTATATTAATTGAGTATATTTCCCACCTTCAATATCCATCTTGCCGTCAAGATAAGAGGTATACACCCCTAATATATTTAGCATATAAAAAAATAAAGGTTTGGCTACTATTGATATTATAGATAATAATACAACTAATCTAAACTTTAGAAATGGCAACCAATATATAATAATCGCTACTCCTGCAGAAGGATGGAATAAAGCTGCAATCAATATACATAATATATATTTAATTAGTGAACGTTTTACTATAAAACGATAACCATAAAAACAAATAGCCAAAGCCAAAGCTTGTCGAATAATACTGAGTGATGTAAAAAAGAAGAAACAAATTAAAATAGTTACTGATAACGCATAATCTTTTGAATATTTTTTTAAAGTAAATATTAGAAGAGCAAATGTTGGAAGCCCAAAAAGAACAAATAACATCTGTGGAGATTCAAAATATAAAGCAATCTCTGCCCAAACAATGCTTAAAGGAGAAAATAAGTATAAAATCTGTGCCTCTTCTTCATTTTCAATTAATGTATAATACGTTAAATAGTCATACCCCACTCTATAACGACAAATTACAACAAAAATTATAATAATAGGAACACAAATTCCCGCTACAGTAGAATATTGTCTTTTCCTACTTTGTATATATAACAAAAATAGCACAATTAGTAAAAAAAAATAGATAGAACATGTATTATCTACTATTATTTACTTTTATCAAACAATTCAATTCTAATCTCTCTACCATAAAAGATATCAGTATGTTGCGCATCTGAATCTTTCCAATGAGGATTTGGAATCATATAGTCTTTACCATAATGCATACAAAGATGTTCCTCATAATTTTCAGGAACAAAAGTATTAATTCCAATAAATGAATATTCAATCAAATCAATTCTAGGAAAATGAATTCTCCGGATTGCATTATCACCTTTTTTAGTTCTCTTTATATCTGAATATACT
>NZ_JBKWZF010000105.1:0-3549 GCF_046991905.1 Finegoldia sp.
GTTTCAACATTGCTCTGGCAATAGAAATTCTCTGTCTTTCGCCTCCTGATAAATTAGAACCACCTTCTTGTAAAACAGTTTCATAGCCTTCAGGTAGATTCATAATAAAATCATGGCATTGTGCCTGTTTTGCAACTTCTATCACTTCCTCATCGCTTGCATCTGGATTTCCAAACTTTATATTGTTTTTTACGGTATCATCAAAAAGGTACACATCTTGAAAAACAAAAGTGAAATCAGAAAGAAGACTATCATATTGAAAATCTTTTACATTATTTTCATCAATTAAAATTTCTCCGCTATTCACATCCCAAAATCTTGCAATTAAATTACAAAGTGTTGTTTTTCCACTGCCTGACCCACCTACAATAGCTGTAGTCTTTCCTTCAGGAATAAAAACATTGATATTTTCAAACAAAGGCTTTTCATCATACGAAAAATGTACATTGTTTAGACAAATTTCTGCTTTTCCTATTTCCGTTATATTCCCTTCTGAAATTGTTGGAAGCTCACGAAGTTTTGCTATTTCATCTAAATTTTGAACTGCCACACCTCTTATATTTTGCATACTTCCTGCCATTTCAAAACCGGCAAATACAATAAAGCTTGATACAATTAACATAACTGCTTTGTATGGTGTAATGTCTCCAGAACAAAATCGTACAACAGCTGATAAAATAATTGCACAAACACCCAATTTAAAAATAGATAGAAAAATCAGAACAGCAGGTGCAACAGTTTTCTCGACATTGATAAATCCCTTTCGATTTTCAAGAATACTGTTATCTAATTCAGCTATCATTTCTTTCCCTTTTCCAAAGGATTTTATAACACTAATACCTTTAACATATTCCAAAGTAGTTGCATTTAAGTTGATTTTTAACACTTGTAATTTCTTGGTTAGTTCATCTGCTTTCTTTTGGAACAAGGCATTAGTCAGCATTCCTAATAACAAGGTTACTAATATAATTAACCCTGTAACAAAATCAAAAGGAAGCATAAAAAGTGCCATTATTGTCGTTTGGATAACTCCCACAAAAAGTGTTTCTATTATATTTACTCCTACCGTTTCAAGCTCACCGATTATTGTCGTTAATCCTCCGGAAATAGTTCCAAGACGATTACTGTTAAAGTAACCCATATTAACTCGTTTTAATTGATCTCCGATATATAATCTGTTCTCTGCTCCCATATTATAAGTAGCAATGTACTTGTTACGGTCTGCCAAATAACTGCACAACACTTTCCCTACAACGCTTAGCAATGCTACCCCAAAGACAATATATACATCTTGTATAACAACAGCTCTATGCTCAAAAATGTTTTGAAATACTCTAAGCAATAAAAGCATAATCGCTCCAAGTGCAACACCTTCAAAAATACTTTTAAGAACTTCAAATAATAACATTCTGCT
Source organism: Finegoldia sp. (assembly GCF_046991905.1). Lineage (NCBI taxonomy): Bacteria > Bacillati > Bacillota > Tissierellia > Tissierellales > Peptoniphilaceae > Finegoldia > Finegoldia sp. The sequence goes on from NZ_JBKWZF010000105.1 coordinate 1,415, forward strand.
GATTTTAGAGGATTCTTTTCCTGCAATCATATACAATTTCTTAATTAGCTCTTTCATTTATATCACCTCCGCTTTTTGATATGCACTAATGTGGGATTTCCACATTTTTGCGTAGGTTTCACTTTTATCAAGAAGTTCTGTATGACTACCTTGAGCTTCTATTTCTCCGTTTTTTAGTACAATAATTTTATTGGCATGAACAATTGTAGAAAGTCTATGAGCAATCATAATCACCGTTTTATTTTGGACCAATGCATCTATAGATTTCTGAATTTCCGCTTCATTGTCCGGATCAGAATAAGCAGTGGCTTCATCCAAAACAACAATAGGGCTGTCTTTTAATAATGCTCTTGCAATTGTAATCCTTTGTCTTTCTCCACCAGAAAGATTATTTCCAGCTTCACCGATGATTGTGTTATATCCATTTGGCAAACTCATAATAAAATCATGGCAACTTGCTTTCTTGCATGCCTCTTTAATTTCTTCTATACTTGCATTCGGTTTTGCTAATTTCATATTCTCTAAAATGCTTTTTCTGAAAAGATAATTTTCCTGTGAAACATAAGTAACAAGATCCATATTTCGTTCAAGTGAAAGGTCTCTCACATTCACATTCCCTATGCGAATTTCTCCACCATCAACATTCCAGTATCCTGCAATCAATTTTGCAATGGTAGATTTTCCACCTCCTGAATACCCAACAATCGCTGTAAGTTGATTTTCTTCTGCACTAAAAGATAAATTATTAAAAACTTTTTTTTCATTGTTATAGCCGAAGTTTACATTTTTAAAATCTATACTATAAGAGGATATTTGTTGATTACTGTCTCCTCTTTCAAGTTCTGGCAAATTCATTACCGCTTTTATTTCATCAATTACAACTCTTACATTTGCCATAGTATCCATATGGCTCATCGCCTTAATTAAAGGCTTATAAGTAGCATATGATAAAAGTACGCACATGATTAAAATCCCAACAGATATGCTTCCCTTTAAATATAAGAATAACGAAACTGGCAAAACAAATAATAAAGTAGAAGGAAGAATTTCCATTGCAGCTGTCATATAGAAACAAACACTTAAATACCAATTTAGCATACTGTCTCTATTCTTATTAACAGCGTCTACAAATTTCCCATAAGAAGAAGCTGATTTATTAAAAGCCTTTATAACCTGAATTCCTCTTATATATTCAACAGCTGTGGTGTTCATGTTTTTAGCAGCTTGTTGGTAGTTACGAGATTTTTCTTCGTATCCACCCATCATTAAAAAAGAAAACAATGCGCCAAGAGGAAGCGTTATAAGATTTGCAAGACCTATTCTCCAATCAAGTACAAATACTGTTATAACTAATACAATTGGAATAATAACATTGGCAACAACTTCTGGAATCACATGTGCAATAGGTTGTTCCATTTTATCAAGAGTTTCAACCATAAATTGTGTCCATTCTCCACTACTCTTTTTTTCAACTTCTCCCATAGATAATCTGCTTATCTTTCTCGTAAGTTTCTTTCTTTCATCTTCGATAATACGGAAGGCAAGATTATGAGAAGTCAGTGTTGAAATCTCATGAAAAATAACACTTCCTAAAAGTCCGCTTAAAATTATAAGCATTGGTGCTTTATAAACCAAAAAATTTGTATTCCCCATTGCTATGTGTTCAACAATTTTTGCCATTGCAAAATAGGGTAAAACGCCACAAAGCACCCCTAATACTGCGACAAAAACTGCTAAAAAAATTTGTCCAAAATGTTTCTTTAACATACCTGTTTTCGCCTCCTAAACATTCATTGACTTCAATAAATCTTCTATGTTTTTCAAATAATAATCTTCTGTAATTTCTCCTCTATCAAGTTTTAAGATTCTATTGCAAGTTCTTGCAACAAATTCAATATCATGTGAGATAATGAAAAATTTCGTCCCATTTTTTTGTTGTTCCTTAATTAAAGTTCTAACCTTCTCCATACTATTAAAATCTAAGCCGGATGTTGGTTCATCTAAAATAATCATTGGAACATTTCTCATCATAGCTACACCTAAAACAAGCCTTTGCTTTTGTCCGCCAGATAGAGTTGCGGGATGTTTCCTTTTTAAGTCAATCAATCCTAATTTTCTTAATATATCCTCTGCTT
>NZ_JBKWZF010000106.1:0-3527 GCF_046991905.1 Finegoldia sp.
TCTGGCTAAAGTAAAAGTAAAAAAAGAAGTAATATGTAAAAGTGAATACGTTCATAACGTTTTGCTTTATTTCTTTGTTTCAGGGGACAAAAGTAATACTTTTCTTTTAAATGCAAGCAAAAAGCCATCTTTTTTTATGATTTATATTTTTATATTCCCAACTTGTGCTTTTATGTTCCTAAATGACATCTATTTGTAATTTCTTCCATCTTAGCTTATATAAAACATGTAACCGTAACTACATAGATGTGTTTAGCGTAAGTTTGGTATAAGTGCAACAACTATTCGAATAAATTAGGAATATAGTGATGAAGGCATTAGAGTTATAGTGCGAATTATTACATTAAAATAATGACCACTATGTTCTAAGAATCTAAAGCTATGGAGACTTATTACATGGCAAATGAATTTTTAGATTTTAAAAAAGTTTCGACTATGAATGATTATCGCCTTTTTCGCCAACATCTTTTTTCGTTTTATCTTTTTTATTACCCTTTGTGTAGTGTAGTTCATGATTAATGATGCAATAGATAATCAGACAGAAAAAAAGCTGCACAAATAGGTATTTAGTTAGATTAAGACTTAAAACGCATAATGCTAATCCTATTATTTTAAATAATAAATTATTATTTACTTGCGAAAACAAACGAATAATTGCCACAAATGCTAATAAGGATAAGGTAAATATACAGGCAAAGTGAGCGTATCCCTCGGATGTTTCCAATATTTTTAAAGCTCCAACTGACGCCGTTACAAATGCCATAATGGTTGCAAAAATGGCCATTATCTGAATACTATTATTGCGTTCTTTTGCTATATCTTGTCGGGTATTTCTATTTAAGAAACTTGGTAGTTCCATATATAGCATTGCTGAATATTCTCTTCTTTTATCATCATATTTTTCATAGAGTCGTTTATAATGATTGGGATAAGCTGGAGGATAGTGGGTTGATGCTATAAATAGCCAATTTGATTTAATTTCTATCTGCATTCTCTTTCTATCCCGATCATATATCTTCCGCTCGAATTTTACTGGTAAATATGCTCTTTCAGTCGATACAAAATTAAAGTTGGGAGCATAGAACGAATTCTCAAAAAGATGTTGATCCTTCATTAAGCCAAATTTTTCGCTGAATTCGGCCAACTTTTTCATTTCCTCAATTAAATCCCTGAAAAGTTTGATAGAGCTATTTACCTTTTTTAATAAGACATCAGAAGGTTCGATATGTGTGTCACCAATTTTACTCAGTTGCATTTCAATATCTTTGCTTATAACACTTAAAGCTGCTACAAGAAATTTATCAGAGAAAAATATGATATTCTCTGTGTTTCTACCTTGTTTTCTACTACGATATTCTTTATATAGTTCAACTACATTTTCAGGCATTAATTTTTTGTAGTTTTCAAATCGCTCTTCCTTTTCCTTGAACCATAAATGGTTCATACGGATATAAGTTACTTGTCTGTTGAATCGGTCCATATCATTGTGACAAGCATGGTTTAATCCCAACTGTTCATTATCTTGTTCTTTGATTGTTTCAATAGCTCCCGAATAATCATAAGTAACTTCGATAGGGGTTTGGATATGTGTACGGTCTATAATTTTGATTGCAGGAAATGGTAATGTACTTTCTGAGTCAGAGGACGTTTTTAAGAATGAATGTATTTTGCCCCAAAGCGTACATGCTTTTGCGTACACAAGTTTTAGAACAAGTTTGGTCGCTCCTATTCGTTCATGAACATAGTGTTGTTCAATGTTTTCTAATCTGTGTGCATCATCGGCATTTATTTCCCAGGATGTTATATTAAACGATTCTTCTCCAGTATTCTTTATAATTTCTAGTGCGTAAATCAATCGTTCGATTGTTATTTGTTCAAGGATAAAACGATGATCAATAAAACCCACATCGAGAATAGAGGCAAATAATCTCGCAAATTTCTTTGAACTATCGACCTTATAGTTTCCCAATCCTAATATAGGGAGAGTTGATTCCAGTTCAGTTTCTATATCTCTTGTTAAACCGAAATATAATTCTTCCGGTTTTCTGATTAATTGTGATTCTACCTGTCTGCAAAACAGTTGATAGCGTGCAGCCATCACAACAATAGTATGAACTAATTGGGGAATATTTTCATCTATTTCAATTTCACGATCAAATTTTCCATAAGATAAAAGGGTCTTAAATTCACCTAATTTATCAGTAAAGTTTGTGATTCTAAGATACTCGGCTGATGTGAAAGATAACACAAATTCATTGAATATTTTACAAGATATATTTTCAATTCCTTCGGAATACCAGCGCTGAAAAGTTTTTGGATCTTGAGTCTTTTCAGCATATTGAAAAAGATTCTTAAGTCTCTCGCTATTCCTCTCTTCGCTTTTGGATGATGTTAATGGTAGCAAAGAAGGTTGAGTATCTCCTGAACGGTCCTCGAAAAACTTGGAAATCAGGTTTAATTGATCTTCAAGTTTTATCAATTCTACTTTTTGTGCTTCGGAAGGAAGAGTGTTGAGTATCAGAGATAAAAGTTTCTCATCTCCCAAAGCTGAAATGACTAGATTGCCTTCAGTAGACTTGATTTGAAGTTTTTCATTTGATAGATCGAAACATAAGCTACTATATCTCTCAGGAAGTTTAAATTGAATGCTATTATTTGCGACAATTTTCTCTCTTATTTTGGGCAAATTTTCATAAAGATAATAGAATATGACACAAGCTAATTTATTACCTTTGAAAATTGTCGAACATAAAAAATTATCAATTCCTCTACATACAAAGTCTGACTGATATTTAACAAGCTTTTCGTACAAGCAAAATGCTTGATCAATGTGTAGTTGCGTGCTTTCCATAAGGATGCGAGAACATTATAAATATAAATGAATTGGGGAATTCCTTGTCAAGTAGTTCCCCAATTAGATAAAATTTTCAAGATTAATCTTTTGTCTTCGGCTAGATTGTCTTCAATATTCATGTCATGTTCTGATGAATACAGGTAAGCTTCTCTCCATGCAGTAGTCTGATGACTTAACTCAACCAATTCGTCCACAGGCATTTTGATGAGATTATTCCATACATGTATTTCCATACCATTCTCTCCGATTTGGGGGGATTGTAGAATGTTGTCAATTATATTTTCTATTTCTGGTGTAAGAAGAGGTAAGTCCACCTTTTCATTCCTACACATTGCTTCAAAAAGGCAATTGCCGATTTCCGATTTAAGAAACTCATAGGCTTCTTCATTTACAGGTCCAAATGGATAGGCAACAAAATGTCCAAACAAGTTTGAATTACGTATTTCAGCCTGTTCATCAAGCATACAAAAGAAATAGAATAATTTCATAATCTTTACTCTTGTGAAATGCTGACGAGCGTTTCCCTGTTCTTGGGCGTCTTGTGTTCCACGCCAAATCTCGAGAAACCTGTTTACTATAGCTAAGAAAACAGTTTGCTTTTCTGTCATATACGTATTTTGTTTCTTCACTTTGAACTTAATTTGGGCTACAAAATTAGTGTATCTTTGGGAGT
>NZ_JBKWZF010000107.1:0-3413 GCF_046991905.1 Finegoldia sp.
CACCCAAAAGACATCATTACACCTAAATGGTGTCTTTTTAAAAAGCAGTCAATCATAAGACTAACTGCTTTGTATGTAGGGATATGAAATTGTAAACTAGATTGTCTGTTATAGATTTATAGTCATAATATATTCTTCGCTGTTTTCATCAACAACAAGAAAACCTGCTTTCTTATACATTTTTACTGCATAATTATTTTTCTGAACAGATAAGGAAATTTTTGAATATCCAAAAGATTTTTCCATTGACAATAACTGTTGCAATAATGAAGTTCCAATCCCTTGTCCTCTATACTTTTGAAAAACAGACATAGCAAGGGACGGTGTATCATTGTCAATGTGTCCGTAATCGTTCATTATTCGTACCCAAATAGCACCCACGACATTTCCTTGAACTTCCGCAACTAAAGCCCTATCATCTTTTCGCTTTCCAAATTCAAAAACATATTCTTGTAATTCTGGACAGTTAATTATTGATTTAGGTGGTGGCTCAACACCGTCTGGAATATAAATTGCTTCATACAAAAAGTCATTGAGTAAATCATATTCTGCTTTTTTAATTTCCCTTATGATATAATCCATAACTTGACTCCTAATCTATTTTATCTTTTTTCATACCCCGATTATACCATTCACATATAAGCACTACAACAAAATTTTATGCTTCAATAATCTTGTTAAAAAGTTCTAAGAGTATATCATTTCATCACTCCAATCTATAATTTTGGTAAGAAAAAAGCAGTCAATCCTAAGACTAACTGCTTTATATGTGATATAAGGTTATCAGACAATTTACCAACAAAGTATATACTATCGACTCAATAACATAGGCAAAAATTTTAATAATAAATCAATTCCATACGTAAATATGAATAACCCTAATATTATCGAAACTATTGTTCCTATTTTAATTTTTTTAGCCAGAATAAATACTGCTGGGTGCTTTGGGTCAATATATATGCTATATACATTTCCTTGTGTCATACTCCTATTTAATCGTTTATGAGATATATTTTGTGCTGTTTGCTCACGATAATAAGTTCCGTTATATGTATATTCAAATATTGGAGATTGTGTAGAAATGCCATTGCCACCATAATATGTATTGTAGCCACAATACACGCCGTCCACTTTTTCTCTACAACGCAATAACGAATATAAATCATTTACCCCAACCAAAATAAATACCAAACCAAATATAATTGCTCCCAATGGATAAACCAAAATCTCACCATATGGCAAAGTTAAAGATAAGATAGAAACGATTCCACAGCCAATGAAACAAATAAACATAATCAAACAGATAAGTGGCATGACTTTATAGCGTTTCTTTTTCATAATTACAAAACATACTATACCAAATACTATTGTTAAAAAATAAATAAGAATTGTCATTCCTAATCGCTCCTTTGATTTTACCAAACCACTTAGTCAATATTATTTTTCTAACTGTTCTTGCACAAATTTAATGCTATTTTGAATATATTCTTTGTCTTTTTCTGTTGCAACTTCTTCTAATTGTTTAAACAAAGCAATACATTCATTTCGTTTACCTAATACATTAAATGCAGTTGCAATATTGAGATACCATGTCATTTCATCTTTCATATCTTTAGGTTTCGTATCTATTGCAAGAAGTTTTTCTAAAAAGAGTTCTCCATTTTTATTTTCGTGATATTCTCTTACAATATCATTGTTCATTTTTCTAAACTGACGTCCTCTCCGCATTAAAACAAAGAATACAGTAAAGAAATAAACAATAGTAATAACAGCAATACCACCAACAATAATGCCTAAAAAGCCAATTGTTGATTTTACATAGGGAATTACTATGTTCACATAAATAAATAGTAGTACCGCCCAAAATAGAAATGCTAATCGGATAAGCCATTTATCTCTTTTTTCATATATTGCTCTTTTATTTTTTAGATTTTCGGGTTCGTAAATCATTTTATTTCACTCCTTTATTGCCACATCAATCAGAATTTGTTTCACTTACTGATATTTTTCTTGTTCTTGACCTTGTTTTGCAGCCTTGAATATCTCTAAGCTATCATCAAATTTATCTGAACCATATCGCATGATTGTTCCGAAGTATGGCTGACCTTCTTCTATTTCATCTAAATCGCTTCCGCTATTTCTTGGGGCTGTTCTTTCTAATATTGCCTCTGCTTTTTCAAAACTCTTATGGTCTAAATAATGAACATAAAGCAATGCTTCGCCACCTAATTTATCACGAAAGACTTCTTCATACATTTGATATTCTTCTTCATCAGTTTTTCCAGTCATTGTAGAAGTGTCAATATAAACCCTAACAGCTCCCAATGTTCTTTTATCTGGATCATCTGCAAGATTACGAAGATTAACAAACTTATTCCAATTAGAAACTTCTTTTACTGGCATGCTTTGCCATTTTTCCCATTCTTCTTCTTGTGACCAGATACGTCCTTTAATATAATAGTTTTCGGCTACCTGTGAAACAGCTCCTTCCGTTATAGACTCCATTTGTTTTGCCAAAGTCGTTCCGCATAACCATCATAAATAATTTCTATTTTTGAGTTTGGTTCTTCTGATTAAAATAGCTACCTCAAATGGATGATTTGGGTCATTTTTTGAAATACAAGTTGCATAGATTGCACCATTGTCTGATGGCAAAAGTTTTGGTTGATTCCAAGACAATACTTCAAATTCTTCTCCATATTCTTCTTGTAAGTAGGTTTCAATTTTTATTGAAATCTCATCCTCATGTCCACAGCCATTCAATAGCCCTAAACAAAGCATGCTTGCTATAACACCTAATAAAAATTTTTTATATCGCATAATCGCCACCTCTATGTGATTTTATGATTTAACACAGTTCTACAAACTGGAATTTCGTTTGTTCTTTACTTCGTAATACCAGTCATTTACGATATCGTCTGCTGTCTTAGTTTTGTGATTACTATGCACTAGATTATACTTATAGTCTGCGTTAAATTGTTTTGTCTTAACATCATACACCATTTTTATTTCTGTTGGCATTGGTCTACCGTACTTTTTACACACTTCAACCAACTGCTTTATATCATCAATTAAAATTTGCAAGCAATCCCTTTGGCGTTCTAGTGAAACATCATAGTTAAAGCCATTATTGGCATTGTTTAAATTATGCTTTTTTAGTATATTTCCACCGATATTATAGAAATAATTAGATGTCGCAACATTAGATTCAAATGATGTATAGATATATATTTCATCTGCTTTATTTTCAACATATTCTAAACAAATAGAGACCATATCTGACTGTATCTCTGTAAAATAATCCTCAAACATTTTTTCTTTTAAAGGTTCATTTTTATTCTTTAATTTACCAAATAATTCCATATTTATTTTCCTCTAAAATTCTAATTTTCCTGTTACACAAACTGGAATTT
>NZ_JBKWZF010000108.1:0-3323 GCF_046991905.1 Finegoldia sp.
CATTTATGTAAATGGTGAAAAGATTGTTACTAAGTCAAAAGATGTCACAGCAAGAATCGCTGAGGCTTTTGAAAAGTTAATTGGAGCAGAATATCACAAGCTTAAAGACATGGAGTCTAAGCCGGGACAGTCTGACATAATGGATGCTCTCAAGATGACAAAGACACAGATTTCAATGTCTGATCTTGGAATGACATCATCAGAGCCAAACCATGAAGCATTAAATGAAATGATAGCTGCTATTAGGTATGCAGGCAATAATGCTGCTCAGTTTTCAATTAAGCAGGCTTTGGACAAATTTATGGATCCTCCATATGGATACATTGAAGAAGATATTCAGTTTTTGATTGCAACTTTATACCGCAAAGGACAGATTAGCTTGAAGATGAATAGTGTAATCTATACACCTGCAAGCACAACACCAGAAGATGCATTTAAGTATATTACAAAGAGGGAATTCAGGGAGAAAGTTCTCTTGGAGATTAAAGAAGTTGCGCCTCAGCAGCATATAAAGGCGGTAAAAGATGTTATTCGTGAATTCTTTGGAAGAACTGTATCAACTGATGATCAGGATTCTCTCATGCGTGATTATCGTACATATGCAGAAAAGAAGAAGAGTGATATTGAAGAGCTGATTAGGAATGACTATGGAATCAATAGTAAATTGCCGGGTAAATCAATTCTTGATAAGGCACTTAGATTAATTGAGGATACATTAAAGATTAGCGATCCAATTAGTTTTTACAAGCGTGTGAATGAGTTATGTGATGATTTCATCGAAGTAGGTCTAGATTTAGGAGATTTGAATAGCTTCCTTGGTGGTGTGCAGAAAAAGAAATTCTTAGATGCAGTTAAGGTACTTGGGATTTATGAAGCAAGTAAGAATTATATTTCTGATTCAGAGATTATTGATTATGCAACCCAGATTAAGAAAATTACAAGCGTTGAGAAACCATATTCGTTTATTCCGAAGCTAGAGGAATATGCGAATAATCTCATGAGAGCTATTGCTGATTTACTTGAGCGAGATACAGATAGAATTGAGCCAGACGTATATCAGGATTGGAAGATGGTTAAAGAAGCTATCCCTGCTGATAGACCATATGCTCAGAGAGTTTTATCGCAGATTAATCCTAAGTTTGAAGACCTTCTTGAAAAATTAAAGACATGCAATGATGTGGCATCTCTTAACGGTATTCCATCTGAGAGCAATGCATTACTGCAAAACTGTTTGAGACTTATTCAAAAAGAGGAAGATGCTTATCAAGCTGAAATTCTTCGTAAGCAGCAAGAAGAAACAAAGAAGACTGATGATACGAAACAGGTAGAACAAGTTGTGCCAGTAAAGGTAATAAAGAATAAGCCAGTTTCATTTAGAACTATTACAGGTAACAAAACCTATTCTATCAAGAATGAAGAGGACATTGATAAAGTGGTAGAAGAGTTAAGAGCTGCATTAAAAGCACAACTTGAGGAAGATACCATTATAAAACTGAGCTAGATGAGGGGTAGATTATGGATAAAACTGCAATAAAAAACTTTGCGATAGAAGCAAGAAAAATTCTGATTAAGTCAGCAATAACAGAAGCTGGTTTTTATGGAATAACAAATGAAGAATGTAAATTGCCAGTTCAAAAGGGAAATGACTTTGAGGTGTATGAGACGCTTGCAGGGACGGAAAACAGAATTTTTGGTGATGACATAAAGAAACGTGCAAATTTAGTTGAAGCCATAAAAGAGCAAAGTTTCGATCAAGTGATTGAAGAAACTGCTTATACATGGTTCAACAGAATAATTGCGATTCGATTTATGGAGGTAAATAATTATCTTCCAAGCAGGGTACGTGTCTTATCATCTGAAGCAGGGAGCGGAACTCCAGATATTGTCACACAGGCTGATACTGTGGAACTCAACTTATCTCAAGATGAACTTAATAGAATTCAGCAAGCAAAGAATGAAAACAAGTATGATGAGGCTTTTCGATTACTTTTTATTAAGCAATGCAATGAATTAAATGAAATACTGCCAGGTCTATTTGAAAAGACCAATGATTATATGGAACTATTATTGAAGCTGCCATACACGAGTGACGGTGTTATCCGCATGCTTGTTGATACTATCCCTGAGGACAATTTTAATGTCGAAACAGAAGGTCAGGTTGAAATAATTGGATGGATGTATCAGTTTTATAATAGTCAGCCTAAAGAAATAGTTGATGCATATGTTAAGAAAGGGCAGAAAGTTAAAAAAGTTGACTTACCTGCAAAGACTCAGATATTTACTCCAGATTGGATTGTCAGATATATGGTTGAAAATTCATTGGGTAGAGTATGGATGGAGCACCTTAAATCTGTCGAACCAACGCTCAATGAAGCAGAAAAAGCAATAGAATTTGGCTGGAATTATTATCTTTTAGAAGATATTCAGGAAGAAGCAGTAATAGCCAACCTAGTTGATGTTAGAAAAGAGTATAGATATTTATCCCCTCAGGACATAGTCTGCATTGATCCATGCATGGGATCAGGTCACATTTTGGTGTATATGTTTGATGTCTTGATGGATATTTACAGAAGTGAAGGATTTAATGAGCGTGAAGCCGTTTTTGATATTTTAGAAAAGAACATTAAAGGCTTGGACATAGATCGAAGGGCATATCAGCTTTCATATTTTGCTCTTATGATGAAAGCAAGAGGATATAATAGAATTTTCTTCCGTGGACATGAGAATCTAGATGGGGAGAGAGTTCAGGCTATGCCACAGGTTTATTCTCTTGAGGAGAGTAATTCTATAAATAGAAATCAATTAAATTATTTTGGAAGTACATTGAGTGAGATTGAAAAAAATGATGCCATCAATGAATTAAGTGGATTGTTAGATGAGCTGATTGAAGCAAAAGAGTATGGTTCGTTACTTTCTCCAGAAAAATATAATTGGGACCTATTATTGCGATTTGTTTCGGATTATTCATTTGACGGTCAGATGGATTTTTCCATGATTGGTATTGATGATACTCAAAGAAAGCTACTTCATCTGATTTCGCAAACAAGATTGTTATGTGAAAAATACCATGCATATATTACAAATCCACCATATTTAGGAAATGGTATGCTGAGCGATTCCTTGTCAGAGTTTATTAAGGCAAACTATCCAAACGAGAAAACAGATTTGTACTCTTGCTTTATCAAAAAGGGTTCAGATAGTGTAAAAAGCACAGGCTTTAGTTCTTTGGTAACGATGCAGTCTTGGATGTCTTTGTCAAGCTTTGAAAAAATGAGGACTGATATTATCAATAATAAGCGAATTATTGCTCTTATGCATATGGT
>NZ_JBKWZF010000109.1:0-3250 GCF_046991905.1 Finegoldia sp.
CTTCAAAGCTGCTATATCAAAAAGGTATCACACAATTTCGATGTGTGTTTACGCTAAAAGGAAACGAAAATTCCAGAATCAGCAGGATACAGGAAGAAGCAGTGGATTGTGGTATGGATTTCTTGTGGGTAGGACAGCAAAATCGGGAGCAGATGAGCGACTGGTATGCACAGTCGATATTGCTATTCCCGTCTTACCTTGAAACGGTTGGTTTGCCGATATGTGAAGCTATGTCAGTCGGTGCACCGGTATTATTGTCCGATTGCTTGTATGCAAGGGATGTGGCAAAGGAATATGCAAATGCAAGATATTTTGTTAAGGACAATGCTGCGGCACTGGCGCAGTTGATGGAAGTATGTATAGTGAAGACAGGATAATGGAGGGCGATAATGGTAAGAAACAATAATAATTTTATATATACATTTATCAATTGTTGTGGTGCTTTTCCTGGTTAACAGATTTCTCATGCCCATTACTATGGTGCTTGCAATTGTTCTGCTGTACATGATGGCACATGAGGGAAAAGTAGCCCTATACATGAATCAAATTACAAAGTTGTTCGTTGTAATTGCTGGAATGGGTATTGTATACATGGTACTTTCCATATTTGGCGGATTCTCTGCATTGGGGAGCAGTCGTTATGCAGTAAAAGAGATTGAGAGAGGCATTATATATATTTTGATTGCTCAGATAATAATGCGTTCCAAGGTAGATATTAGAAAATATATATCTATCTGGAATATGCTCTTAACATTGTCTGTAGTTGTTGCCATACTGCAGTTTACCAAAGTTATTGATATGAATACAATACTGAAGAACTTCTATGGCGATAGTATTCAATTTTACAACACACAATTTACTGTATTATCAGTTTTCGTTGTGGTTCAATTTTGTGAATCCAAATGTATTTGCGTGTTTTATTTTGCGTCTGGGCAGTCACTTGGTTGTATCCCGAAAATATGGCTGGCTTTATGAGAAATATTGTTGTTTATCTACTTTGCATTATTGGGTTCGTGTTGGCAGGATCACGCACAGGTTTTGTTTTAGGTGTGGTGATTCTTATTTATCATTTGTTTACAGAAGGAAAGGCAAATCAAGGATATGCAATGCGTTTTCTGGGAACAATGCTGTTCTTCTTTCTGATCTTCGTCTTATTCATGAATCTAACTAAAATAGGTTCTGGTATTTTGGATGATCTGGGACTATTTAAAGTAAATGAGGGCATGAGTAATTCCTTTGGCGGCAAGATCAGTATATTTACCAATTTGATAAAACAAATGCAGCCGTGGAATTATCTGATTGGCTATGGTCCGTTTGATTACTCTTTGTCTTCCAGCTTTCTTGTGGATTTTGACTTGGGTTATTTCATTGTTTACTATGGACTGATTGGTGGTCTTTATGTGGCGATGTTACGCTCTCTCTCATTATGAGTTTATGGATGGAACAACTGATCATAGGCTGCCGAGGATGTTGGTTGTTATTATGATTGTGTTTGGTCTGACCGCGGAACCTACTTTAATTTGAGAATCTTTGCTATTTATATGCTGGTGTTTTTGCCGATGCTGGCTAACAACAGAGAAGGAATCGAAGCTTGAGACATGGGAAAATATATACTATCAGTAGTGGTGCAAACGGTCAAAATAATGCAGGATCAAGGCAGGGAATGACGTTCTTCATGTTTCTCAGGAGTGTGGTTATAAACTAATCCCTCTTTATGAAAGCAATCAAGTAAGAACAAGAGTACAGGATATCATTTCCGGTGTTATTGCAACATATAGCCTTCGGAATAAGCTGGTGGATGGAGACATTGTCTTAATGCAATATCCGCTCAACCGGCTTTTGATGAAAAACATATTCCGCATTCTGAAGCGGTGCAAATCAAAGATTAGAATTGCTACCTTGATTCACGACATTGATTACTTGAGAGACATCCCATTGGGGGATAAGGGCGTAGATGGTATGAAAGTACTGGAACTGTCATTGCTTGGCAGTTCTGACTACCTGATTTGCCATAATCCGTTCATGATTAGGACGTTACAAAAGGAGAACCTTTCAGTGGAATATATTTCGCTGGATTTATTCGACTATCTTTATGATGGTACTCCGGCCACCATTTCTGAAGATAAATCAACTGTAATTGTTGCTGGGAATCTGTTGGAGAGCAAAGCCGGATACTTATATCAGATAAAGAAGGATAAACATAAATTTGCGCTTTCTCTCTACGGCTCGAATTATGCTGTTGATAAAATGCAAATGGACAATGCGACTTATCACGGCAGTTTTAAGCCGGATGAATTGATTGCTAATTTATATGGTGCATATGGTCTTGTGTGGGATGGAAGTTCAACTGAGACATGCTCAGGCAGCTATGGTAAATATTTGCGAATCAATAACCCACATAAAGTGTCACTTTATATTGCTGCAGGAATTCCTGTTGTAATTTGGAAGGAAGCAGCATTATGCTCACTCATCGAAGAAAATGCTCTTGGATTTGGTATATCATCTTTAGATGAATTGGAAGAAGCACTAAAAAGCCATGAACACTTGTACCAGAGCTATCGTAATAATGTGTTGAATATGAAAGAAAAGGTTTGCAGTGGCGGTTTTTTGAAATACGTTCTGGTGCAAATAGATAGAATGGAGTAGATAATTTATGAAAGTTAGTATTATTGTAGGAAGATGTTAGGTATAGTTGTTTCCGTTTACAATGTAGAGAGTTTTTATCTATATGTTTGAATAACGAATTTGACATCATGAGAAAAGATGACAGCTATATGCGCTCTCGTTATGTTGATGCTATAAATATACATAATTTTTTGATGGCGTTCATGTCGAAAGGATTTATAATCCGTACTGGCAAAAAGATTTTGAAGGAGAGGTAAGATGGCGGAAATGAAAAAATGTTTTTCTTTTCAAAATGGATTCGATTATGAAGAATTCAAAGATATGTGCAATTCCTTTAAAAAGGTAAAGTTGCATAGCAAGATGAAGTCAGATTTATTGTTGACGGACTATATCTTTTGCTTGGCTATGAGACGGATTTCTATAGATAAGAGAAGTATTCTCAAGCGCCTGGCAGCATCTGTTTTTGATTTTCAAGTCCGAAGTTCTGTAATTGGAACTGGAAAAATAGCTTTCATATTTACTGGAAATCAGTATATGCGGCCAGATTATTTGCAGTGTGTTGAAAATACTGCAACCCAAGCAAGGAATTCTACTCTGTTTTTGATTGATCGAAAAAGCACAAAGT
>NZ_JBKWZF010000110.1:0-3165 GCF_046991905.1 Finegoldia sp.
AGTTTTGTAACTTCGTTGTCCAAATCCATCTTTTCTTTAATCTTAGGATCGCCAGTAGCAAGGGCTTTAATCTCTGCATAGTTAAGGGAGCTTTCGTCCACATCTTCCGCCACACGAACAGGAGTCTTTGAAGTCATAATCTGTGAAATAAATTTCTGCTTATTCTCTATCGTCTGGTCGAGTAGGTCAGGGATATTACTATCCCTTTCCCCTCTAAGAACCGTGCATGAGAGTTTCCCCTCACACGGCTCAAGTTTTTATAAGCCCTAATTAAAGAGCCAGTGTGTTTTCTTCATCATTTATATGCAATTTTCTATGACACCAAGGGTGTACTAAAGTTTTAAGGGTAATGTTATTTTGAATTGTTTGATGTACTCTAAAGTCTGTATCAATAGTTATTTTCTCTCCACAAACAGGGCATATTCCATTTTGCGTTTTATACAGTCTATTTATAACTGTACGTCCTTTAAGTTCGTTTCGTATTTTTAACTCTTCTCTTTCTTCAAAGTATATTTGCCAATTTTCATCAAATGGATTTGCTTCAGCTTGTATCTTGGTAAATCTTTTAATATCAGTGTCTGTAGCATATTTAAGACGAAGATAGTATTTCTCGCCATTTTCCATTCTGTCACCAGTTGCTACACTGAAAGTCCAGGTTCTATTTCCAATGGTATGGAAGTATTTCTTAGCTATCCATTTTCTACCTTTCTTTGGGTGTCTACGAACGCACCAAGTCCACAAGCTCTTATATATTTCATAATCAAGTTTTTCAAAGGCTTTAGATGAAACATTATATTTATGATAGTTTACCCAACCTATAATGATTGGATTTAATTTTCTAATCAAAATTTCTTGTTTCATTGACGGATTATCTTTTATGATTCGTCTGATTTTATCGACAATAGCCTTGAAGTTCTTATCAGATGGTTTTGTAAGCAACTTATCTTTATACATCCTAATATTAACTCCAAGAAAATCAAAACCGTCATTTATGTGCGTTATTAGTGTCTTTTCCTCTGATAATTCTAAACCTCTTTCAGCTAGAAATTTTACAATGATTGGCTTTAAACCATTTTCAAGCAATTCTGCACTTTCCCCTGTAACGATGAAATCATCTGCATATCTAACAAAGTTAACCTTTGGGAAATATGTTTTCTTATTTATTGTTCTTCTATGGTATTTCTCTTTGATTGCTTTTTCTAGACCATCTAATACCATATTAGAAATAATAGGTGATATTGGCGAGCCTTGGGGACTTCCTGTTTCTGTTGGAAATAGTTTTTGTTTTTCTATATATCCACACTCAAGCCAAAGTTTTAATAGTTTCTTGTTCATTGGGATATTATTTAATATCCATTCATGACTTATATTATCAAAACAACCTTTTATATCTCCCTCCAGTACCCATTTTGCAGATTTCTTTTTATTAAGTGATGTAAAACACTGCTCGATAGCATCTTGTGTACATCTTTTTGCCCTAAATCCATAAGAATTAGGGTCAGCAGTAGTTTCTGCTATTGGCTCAAGTGCAAATTTATATAGGGTTTGCATTGCTCTATCTGTCATTGTAGGAATGCTGAGAGGTCTTTTCTTGCCATTTTTCTTTGGTATATACACTCTTTTAAGAGGTTTAGGTTTATATCCTCTTAAATTTAACTTTTCTATCGCCTTATACTTTGCCTGTGGTGTTAGCCATAATTCACCATCAACACCACTTGTTTTCTTGCCTTGATTTTCAGTTACCCTCTTAATAGTCAAGGCTTTTGCATAAAATGAAGTTGTGAGTAAATGTTGTAAGGATTTTACCTTTCCATATTTACTCATTTTCCACGCTTTCACAATACGCATTTGTAGTTTTTTAACATAGCTTTCTGCTAGAGAAAAGTCTATACTTTCCCAGTCTTTAGCTCTGTTAGTAGTAGCACACATTTTACTGTTCATTTGCTTTCTCCTTTCAAAAATTCTACAAGTTCTCTTGTGATTAAAAACCAAATGGAAGTCTGCACTCTTTCAAGTTAGGGCAAATTTTGAACCCCTATCCATCTCATTACAAGATGGCATTCGCTTTTTCCATTATCCTTTACCTGCACCATTATCAGCATTTCTTACGATTTGCCTTGCCTTTTGGCAACGGTACAGGCTTACCATGTTCCACTTAATTAACATTGATAACTTAGGCTCTACCTCTCTGCCGGTAGTCTTCTTGTCCGTGTAATCCCACTATGGAAAGGATTATCCGACTACACACCATTTTGGTTCAGGCTTATCAGCAACTTTAGCCTGTTCACCTTAACGACATTTATCAGTAGTTCACATATGTTAGCCATATCATCAAGCCTCGCTCCCTAACCGCCTTGTTGCTGGCAGTTTCGGTATTCCCTCACGGTTCAACCTCAAGTAGGGCTACTTTAATATCGGCTTACCACACCTAAGTGCAGTCGATACTTGGCTCAACTAACGGAATAGTTGGTTTGGTCATTATGCCAAACAGTTAAATTAAGCGACTTCATGTCGCACCCAAAGGTACGCATCAAAGGTATTCTCTGTAACATAACGATAGATATTTACTTTCTCATTTTCGTTTCCTTGTCTTACAATTCTCCCTGCTCTTTGCTCTAAGTCAGCAGGACGCCAAGGCACATCGAGGTCATGCAAAGCAATCAACTTATTTTGCACATTCGTTCCGGCTCCCATCTTCTGTGTTGAACCCATTAAGATACGAACTTCGCCTTTTCTTACCTTTGCAAAGAGTTCATCCTTTTGCTTATCGGAATTTGCTTCATGGATAAAGGCGATTTCTTCTTTCGGTATTCCCATAGCTACGAGCTTTTCTCTAATATCATCATAGATGTTAAATTCTCCATCTCCTTTTGGAGTGGACATATCAGAAAAAAGTAGCTGTGTTGACCTGTTTTCTTTTGTCTTATCCCAAATGGCAAAGACATTCTTTACGCATACATTGACCTTGCTATCAGGATTATCAGGAAGCAGAGGATTGATTAAACGCTGATCTAATGCAAGTTTCTTACCGTCATTGGTAATCTTTAGCATATTATCAACATCTGGCTCTACAACTCTATTTCTGACATCATCTGCTCTTTTAGAAAGGCTCTTTAATATTTCCTTTTGTTCTTCAGAAGGCTCTGTTTTAATAACTTCATAATT
>NZ_JBKWZF010000111.1:0-3061 GCF_046991905.1 Finegoldia sp.
TAGTATCTATAACTTCCTGAGTGACAGGAGTGGGCGGAAAGTTAAATTTCAATTGTTGATTTAAAGCATTGGATTCGGGTAATGACTGTTCTACTTGATCTTTTACCTTATTTTTGTTTACACCGATCGCTAATTGACTAATCTCTCTTACTCTTTCCTCAGTTGATAAAACTTGAGGATTAAGTTTTTCTGCTTCGATGTAACTGTTAAAATCTATTTTTGTGAGCAGAGTCTTTAAGTTTTCTATCTCTCCATTAGATAACTCTTCCCTTTTGAGTAACGGAGACAGTTCGTTTAAAACTTTTTGATTCTGAGTTAAAGAGATGTTCCCGTCTAAGATCATCGCTTGCAAGCAAACCTCGCCTATAATCTTATCCACTATATCTGGAGAATAATGGCTGTTTAATGTCTCATTATAAAAAGTGATCGTTCGATCAGTATTTATATGAGCTAGTCGCAAGTAATCATTTGTTTCTCTATCGTTTATATTTTGATCTGAAACTACATATCCATTTCCCAGACTGAAATAACCTAGTTCATAATCTTCGTTTTGATCTTGCCTGCTTCGATCCTCTTCTCTTTCATCGAGCTGTCCAATACTCTGTACTGTGGAATCTCGAAAATCAGAGTCGTATCGGTCAATAACACCATCGTTGTCCATGTCCATATCCAAAGCAGTCTTATTATTTTGCTCATTTAAAAAAGAAGCCATATCTTGCTGAATGACTTCTTTTTGTGTTGCTTCCTCAGGTGGAAACATAACGAATCTATTGGATATTTCTTGAGTTATATCTTCTATACGTAAATTAGAGTGTTCAGAATGATTTCTTCCAGTTCCATCTCGATTTGTAGAACCCCTTGTAGATAGGCTTGATAGTTGCTCTTCTGAAGATTGGAATCGATCTTCCGTTCTTCCATCATTTTCGAGCGGGATTCCTTGATTTTCTCCGCTTCCTCTTCTATATCCGCCAGATAGTTCATTAGTTGTCCGGTTATCTCGAGTTCGCTCAACAGTTCCATGTCCGAAAGTTTCTCGCTCTCTCTGAGATACTTCCATCTCATGTGTCCGTATTTCCTGATCGGTCTTTGTTCGTTCTTGATTTTTGTCTCCGGAATCCAATATCCGTTGATCTTTTGATACTGTTTGTTGTTCATGATTCTGACTGTCATTTTGAGCCTCTCTTTCTATATAATCCTTAAATTCGTAGCGTAGTTGATTAATACTTTCTTTTGTTTGTTCATTTGCAAGTCTGGTAACAACTAAAAACTCACTAAACGACAGGCTTTCTAAATTAGAAAAATCTAATTCATTCAACTGCTCCCGAGATACACCCATACGGTAGAGTGTTTGATAAAGAACAGTATTAAATAGTATATCTTTCTGATTATCTGATAGTTCATTAGTTATATTTCGTGATATTATTGTTTGTTTTATCTCATCGTTGAGAGCCTGATACCAATTGGCCCCATATTTCTCATTAAACGCCTCCCTACTTATTTGCCATACAAAAACTTGGTCATTGTAATTTACCTTGGTTCCTGTATCGGAGATATCAAATAAATAGTTTAACTTCCGTGTGGTTTCATCCGGAACGGCTATTCCTGTGCTGCCACGTTTAACGTAACGTCCCACTCGTGTCCAGAAATCATAGGGAGCGCAAGCTTTAGCATCAGGTCTTTGACTGTATATAGCAACCTGCCTCATGAAGTCATACTTGTAATTATAGGCAGCAGACTGCATAAACTCTTTCCATTCTTCAGCCTCGAGCAGCCCCCCTATCGTATTATAAATATTATCGTAAATTTCATCGTGTCTATTAGCGTTCATCTTCTACCTCCACATTACTATTCCATGGAATATATGTCAATGATAAATAAAAAAAGAGGTAACAAATTTTTTTGCTACCCCTTTCTTATTTGGTCATTTATAGATCTTAAAATGGTGTTTCAAGTTTATCTATAATCATATAATTATCATCTTCATCTACAACATTGTACTTGCTTTTCAAAATTTCGATCGAGCGTACATAGATAGACGGTTCAGTTATCGTCGTTAATCCAAATTTAATAGAGCGAATGTTGAGTTTGCCGAAAAGGATCACATCTTGTCCTTCTTCAAGGCTTTCTAGCGTTGCCATTAAACTATTATCAGTATCGGCAGAAGAAATATACCGGCAAGGTACTAACATCTTTTCCTTCTGGTTATCGACTTCTAACTGGAAATTAATAGAATCAAATGTTCTTCCATCTTTTCCTGTAAATTGCTCCATATCTTCTTTTGTTACAATTTTCCCTGAAAAAATACAATGGTTCATAATATCCTCCTAAATTTCTCTTTCATTGTTTTTTGATTTCTTATCTGCTCGACTAGCTTCTTTGTCTTTTTCTCTGTCTTCTTTAGCCTTCAACATTTTATAGCTATATAAATGAATTGAAGTTCGATCTTTTCCTTCTTTATTCTTATAATGCTTTTCAGTACCCTGAACATGAATAAAGTCGCCTTTTTTTAAATCTGCAACCTTTGACGCATTTTTCCCATATGCACTTACAGCTTGATAGGCTTTTTCTCCATTTTCATTTTTGTAGACAATGGAAAAATTGGCTACTTTTACTTTCTCGCTTTCATTTGTTGTTATATCAATTAATTCAATATCGTTCTTGAGATTGCCTTTTAAAGACACCATCTTTTGTCTTTTAACGGCTTTTAGTATTTCACAGTCTAATAAACTAATGGAAATAGCTTTCTCCCCTGATTTTTTAGTGTACTCTTGCTCTGTCCCTTTAAGTCGTATGAGATCTCCCTTTTTAAGAGCCATGACCTTATCTATGTTTTCTCCATAAGCACTTACAGGACGATATTCTTGCTTTTCACCTTCATTGTTAAAGACGATTGAAAAGTTCGCAACAGAAAAGGGGTTTCCCTTCTTAGAGACTGCTGCCTCTATTTTAATATCCCCTGCTACATATCCGTCTTGCGTTATTTTCTTTTTATCTTTATTTTCGGTCATTATATATGCTCCTTTATTGTTTCTTCTTTTCAAAATCAAACACTACTTTATGA
>NZ_JBKWZF010000112.1:0-3050 GCF_046991905.1 Finegoldia sp.
AGCTTTTCCTCGGCTTCTTTCCAGATACGCCATTTCCTGTCCTCCCGTCCGTGGTTGTATGCCATTCTTACTTCCTCCAATCAGAATTGATTGAGAGGGCAGAGAAAAGCCCCCTCATCTTCCCAAAGGAAAAAACAAGGGGGCTGAACGCCTTAAATTTTAATTTTCTATTATCTTTCTTAGTTTTATTAGGATTCTGGCTTTGCGTTTGTTTACAACGCTCTGGGTTATGCCCAACCTCGCCCCGACTTCACGCTCGGAAAGTCCGTCAAAAAAGATTGCCTGTATCAGCTCCTGTTCACTATCCGACAGCAAAGGCAGGGCGGCTTTCAGCCTGTCCACCATGACCGCATTGACAACGGTTTCTGCAATGTCCACCGCTTCATCAGTGATAAAGTCCAGAGGATTCCCCTCGCTGTCCGTAAATCCGTCGAGAGATAGCAGTCTATTCTTTGTATCTAATTTTTGCAGATAACGCCACCGTTCCTTGTCACGGTAGAAGTCTGTGTATTGCTCCCTCACGACTTCAAGCAGACAGCCTTGAATGGGGATAAACAGCTTGTCCATATAGGTCTGGTCGGATTCCCTGCAACGGCAGAACTCCGTGTAGGATAATTCCACATAGCCGCCACTTTCTCTGATATATACCTTTCTTGGTGCATATTTCACCATAAATACCTCCCATCTGAATTTTTGAAATGTAAAAAATCCAGATGGAGAGGCGGAGAACGACACCGCATATCAGAAACAGCCCTACGGCACTTTCCAACAAAAATCGACAAAAGAAAAACCGCAAAGGCTCTGTGACCTTTACGGTTATAGGAAATAGTAATTCTATTGTATGGAGATTGTACTTCTACTTTCAAGGTGAGAAGTACCGTTGCACTGGCAGAAATTTTTTTAACTGGTTTCCTGCCGTTCTCTGATATGCTATGTATTGATAAATTTTGCTTCGTATGAGCAGATAGATAACTGCCCGAAAAAAGGACATAAAAAAATCCCTCCAAATTTAAAAACAAATTCAGAGGGTAATTTAGGGTATAACAAAATAACCCACCCGAATATCGTTTTTTTTATTTGGTGAGTTTGTTCTTTCAAATACGAAACAAAAAGAGCCGATGATTCGTGAATTGTTCCACAATTTCATCGGCTCTGCGTCTTAAGCGTCTGGCTCTTTGATGACAGTTATCTTCAAGTTGTCAACTTTAATCAATCTTTCTTGTCTGCATTTTGGACAATAAAGGGGATAATTCTCCAAAACAGTGTCCTTCCTAATTTTATTACGGGTTTTGCTCCCACAAACAGGACACAATATCCATTCGCATTTCATCATAATTAGTCTCTAATCCTTTCAAATCTCATTTTATATGACTTTTGCAAGCTGTTAAGCTAACTTGTGGAACATATGCCGAACCTTATCTATACGGCTATTCGGGCGGCGGGGTTGGCAAATAAATTTACCAATAGCTGGCTGGTATCCTTTTAACTCTGTCAAGCAGACTCCCTGCCCATTTGTGAAATAAGTTAAATCGTTCCTGTATTCTTGAATACATCTAGCAGGGATTTCTCCTTTCAGAATGACCTCGTCATTCTTTATCTGAGTACTTACAATATCTGCACAATACCTTGGAGCATCATGATACGCCCGTGAGAGATATTCCTGCGGTGCATAAATTTCAAAGTGGAGATATGGCTCTAATAGTTCTGTCCCTGCTTTTTTTAAAGCCTGCTCCAATACGATAGGGGAAAGCAGCCGAAAGTCTGCGGGGGTACTTACAGGACTATAATACAATCCATATTCAAAACAGATTTTACAGTCTGTCACTTTCCATCCATACAGCCCCTGCTCGCAGCCATAAAGAACCCCCTCCATAACCGCATTTTGGAACGATTGATTTAAATATCCAAGTGAAACTCTGCTTTCATACTGCACTCCGCTTCCAATAGGGAGCGGCTCTATGGACAACCCGACAGAAGCCCAGAAAGGATTTGGCGGGACTTCTATGTGGATGGTATATTCTGCTTTTCTAAGCGGTCTTTCCATATATATAACAGTAGGCTCTTTTATTTCTGCCTCCACATGATATTTTTCCTCAAGGATGGCACAAATGACTTCCATCTGCACATTCCCCAAAAAAGAAAGTATAATCTCATGCGTTGTAGTATCCACATAATATTTTAAAAGAGGGTCGCCATCTGAAATTTCTGTAAGTGCCCCAAGCAATATTTCCCGCTGTTCAGATTTCTTTACTGCAATCGTTGTTTGGAGCATAGGGAGAGGATTTTCAATAAATTTTCTCTGCGGCAACAGTATTTCGTTCCCCAAAATACTGTTTAGCTGCAAAACATCATTTGGTAAAATTACAATATCACCAGAGCAGGCTGTATCGGATGAATATAATTCACCGTTTGTCGGAACACACATCTCTGTGATTTTTATTTTCTCTTTTTCAGATATTCTAATAACATCCCTCAAATGCAATGTTCCGCTATATATACGCACATAAACAAAACGCCGCCTTTTCTCTGAATATTCAATCTTAAAAACCTGCCCGCATAGTTCAGATTGACCTTCAGGCGTTGATGAATAAAATTTACTGGCAATCACTTCTATAAGCTGCCGAATCCCCAGATTGTTTTTAGCGCTTCCGTGATAAACGGGAAATAACGTTCCGTTTTGGAATCTCCTGTTTTCTTCCTGTTCCAGTTCTGACATTTTAAACGGTTTCCCTGACATATATTTCTCTAATAGTTCATCGTTTCCCATAATTACCGCATCCCACTGTTCCATATCGTCATTGTCCGTTACATTTATATGGGGATGCTGCCCAACCTTTTGCTTCACTATAATTTCCGAAGAAAGCTTTGCTTTCATTTCCCGATATACCATTGGCAAATCAATCCCCTCTTGGTCAATTTTATTGATGAAAAAAATTGTCGGAATCTTCATTATCTGTAGTGCATGAAACAGTATACGGGTCTGTGCCTGTATGCCATCCTTTGCAGAAACTAATAATACTGCTCCGTCTAATACGGATAAAGAACGGTAT
>NZ_JBKWZF010000113.1:0-2959 GCF_046991905.1 Finegoldia sp.
TAGTATAACACAAAATCCGCTACCAGTTAAAATCTGGTAGCGGATTTAACTATATAAAAATCAATTTAGAATTTACAATTTCTCTTGCTCTGTTGTAAACATTGTTCATTTGCGCAACCCATTCCAGCTGATTTTTCGCTTTAAGTTCTTCTGTTATGTCTTCGCTTTCTGCCAGTTGCTTTACGAGCTGAAGAAACAAATTTTCAGCTTGGTTATCAATATCGACAAGATAGTTGTTTAGTTTTCCGCTTGTCAACAGGTTTATATAAATAATTTTATGGTGCTGTTTTAAATATCTTGCATGTCGCTGTCCCATACTCCGAGCGGTTGAGCTTGTTATTCGAGTAAGATGAGATTTGGTAGCAGATAATCTCGACTTGCGCATAAGTACCCCCCATTTGTTCAAATAATGACTTTTCCATAGTATTTTCCTCCTGTATTTTAGTGTACTTTTATTTTAAATAAAGACAGGTATAACACCAATGTGCCAATAAAAAATACAGCGTACCTGTTATATCACAGATACGCTGTATTTTCATATGTTTATTTCAGGATATGTGGTTACCAATTGCTCATACATCTTTCTTGACGGCTGTCGTGAACCGCCCTCCCACTTAGAATAGATGCTCAAACTAATACCTGCTTTTTCAGCAAAAGTTGCTTGATTTAATCTGTGTGCTTTTCTGACTTCACGAAGTCTATCACTGTAAGGATAATCCAGAAATTGATCAAACTCATCGAAGAGCAGATTTCTATCAATTTCAAGGACTTTAGCCATATCAACGGCTGCTTGATATGGTATCGGGAATCGTTCACGATCATACATTAACACCGTTGCGGGTACAACTCATATACTTTCGGCTAACTGCCGTGGTTGGACCCTTCGCTGCCGGTAGTATTTCAGCATTGCCGCAGGGTTTTTTCTGTAGGAATACCTTCAAACAAAAGTGTAAATGCATTAACATCTTCCCGTGTTTGTATTCATATAAGTCTGTGTGATTGAGAATAGTGTTGTATTTGCGCCAAAGTATAGAGAAAAGTTTTTTATGGAGAAAAGCGCTGAAATAGGAACAATACTGAGAGGTATGCGAGTGGAAAGGTGAAAATTATAACAGCAGAAGTATCCCAGATCATGTGCATATGCTAGTTGAAATCCCACCTAAAATGACAGTATCAGGATTTATGGGATTTCTGAAAGGGAAAAGTAGTATTATGATCTATCAGAAATGGGGGAATATGAAATATAAATATAGGAATCGATCATTTTGGTGTAGAGGATATTATGTAGATACAGCAGGAAAGAATGACAAAGTAATTGAAGCATATATAAAAAATCAATTAAAAGAAGATGAACTAAGTGAACAATTGACACTGGATATAGAAGACCCGTTTACGGGTAATAAGAAATAGAAATGCAAATGCCAGACCGTATTGTTACGCTGGTAAGCGTAGCCTGAATCTGAGCCCCTTGGGGCGATTACGTAAAAACCACCAGCTAAGCTGGTGGATATTTAAAAGAGGAGAATAAAACTAATATTTGAAATGAATATATCGATAATAAGTGTTTGATAAGGAATTTCGAAAAAAAATAAAATTAATTTCTATATGATAGGTATGTTTAAACAATTGTCTTTATTCCTTAAGTATCAAATATCATGAAATAAGCATTTTTTTATTTACATATGTTTGCTTTAGATATGGTTATTCACTGCGTTGAATTTTCTGAAATTATTATAATTTTAATGAAAAGATACATGTAACGAATAAACAAATACAAAATATAACTTTTATGTAAAAACATTTTTCTACATTTTTCTTCGTATAGCACTATAATTCACATAATTTCGCAAGCTGATCATGATACGTATAAACAATATTGGCTATAAAAGGACTTATTGGTTCTTTTAAAGATAAAACGATATTCATGATGTTGGTAACAAACTATCCTTTGACAATATGCATTTATGCCAGTCAGTGAATATCAGAAAATGGAGAAAATAATATGAAAAAGAAAAGGATGAGGCATTTATTGACAGTTATTGTTTCTGCGTGATGATAGGGATTGTTTGCTTATGCTCTGCCATTAATGGCAAAAGAAACATCTTTCCAACGAAACAACAATTACGCAAACATCAGGTTCGCTTACCCTTCGTAGCATGATAGCGAGGGAAATCCCTTAGCGGATGCCTCTTACAGCATCTATAAAATCATGCGTTTTGAACAAGAAAGCACTTCGCGTTTTGTTATTGAGGAAGCTTTTCAAGATGTTTTAAAAAATGTTACACCAGATGCTTTAGGTAGTTATTCTACAACACAATTAGAAAAGCTAAGCCAACAACTTACCATAAAGGCGGAACAATTTCCTCCTTTAGCTACTGCTACTAGCGATGGCAGTGGCACGGTAAGTTTTAAAGATTTAAAGCTTGGCTATTATCTAGTGATAGAAACAAAAGCAAACAATTACATATTAGGTAACCTTTCTTAATTGCCATCCCTTCAACAAATAACTATCAAAATCATGAGGAAGGTAGTGCATGGGTCTATGATGTGGAGGCATACCCGAAAAATGAGATAGTAACCTTTGATAAGACCATTACCGATGCCAGTGATGGCTCAGTTAAGATAGGCGATTATGTACCATATCAAATAAGGACCAGTATGCCTGATTATGACGCTAGTTTCTTTGGCAATCCCACACCGGCGACCTTCATAATCATCGATACGATGGAAGATGGTTTGGCCATCCAAAACGATGCCAAGCATCCAATCACGGTAAAGGTGAATGATAAAGAAATAGCAGAAGGCTCAATGACCTATAGGATAAGGGCAGAGAATACGGCAGGGGAAGAAGCCGATTTGCACATTAGCTTCGCCGAAGATTTTATAAAAGAAAACGGAGGGCAACCAATCATTGTCACCTATGAAGCACAGGTAACAGAGAAAGCCAAGCAAGGGCAGG
>NZ_JBKWZF010000114.1:0-2849 GCF_046991905.1 Finegoldia sp.
ATGCAAGTATTTTATCTCGAAAATATCATATTTTGTTTATAAATACCAGTCATAATACGTTTACTAATAAGAAAAAATTAACGCAATATGCATATCGTAGAGCACATTTGATTGCTTGCGGTGAAATGGTTAAAAGAAACTTAGTAGAGGTTTATGGAATACCTGAGCAAAGAGTAACAGTCATTCATAATGCTTCATATGCATTTGAAGATGAAATTATAGTTGATCCTATTATCAAAAAATTACATGAGCAAGGATATTTCGTTATTGGAAATGTTGGTCGCTTATCGGAACAGAAAGGAATGGAATATTTCATAGACTCTATTCCAGCAATCTTGAGAATTCATCCTATGACCAAATTCTTAATTATAGGATCTGGAGAATTAGAGGAAGAACTAAGGAAAAGAGTGAATGATAAAAATTTAGATGATTCGGTTGTGTTTATGGGATACCGTTCAGATATTCAAAATTTAATGTCTCAGTTGGATCTGATAGTTCTTAGTTCTCTTTGGGAAGGATTTCCGCTCACTCCGATTGAAGCATTTTCTGTTGGAAAGACAGTCGTTGCTACGGGTGTGGATGGTACTACGGAGATTATTCAGAATGAAAAAAATGGGTTGATAGTTGAACCGAGAAAACCTGATCAGATAGCAGAGGCTGTTTGTCGTTTGATTGAAGATAATGTGCTAAGAATAAAATGTGAACAAGGCACAAAAGAATCTTTTGAAAAAGAATACTCTTTTGAAAAGTTTGCTGAAGGATATAGAACATATTATAAAGATCTGTAAAAGAATATGATAGTAAATAGACATGTTTAGGGAGCAACAACCAGGTGCCACTGTGCTTCAAGGAGTAAAGGTTGATGATGAAGCCGTAGTGACAACAGGGCTCGTATTTATTAAGGATATTCCGTCTATATAAGTTTGGAGATGACCGTTTAAAAACTCAAAATATAAATTTTAATTAAGTAAAAGTAGGGATAATAATTTAAATATGATATCAAAATTGTTAGTAAATAATTGAATAACTAGTAATACCGATATGAAAGTGTAAGATTTTAAAATGCTATCCGAGTATTCGGATAGTATGGAGGTAAGCTAAATGTATAAGAAAAATCAAGGAGATATATTAATCTGTTCAAATGATACCGATTACCGATTAAAAATACTTTTCCTGCACAACACACTTCCAGAGTATCGTATTGAGTGGTTTCGAGAGATGCGAAAGAAGGCAGACATGGAATACATTTTTACTAATGAAGGCGAAAATTATAAAAATTATAAAACAGAAATTGAAAAATCTAGATTACCGGAAAGCATATTTTTATCGTCTGGAAGAGCTGGTTTTTTAGAACTAAAGCAAGTATTAAATAGATGTGAAAAATATGATGTTATAGAATTACCACCTATTGATACCATACACGAGTACCTAATTAGCAAAATGACAATACATGCTGCTAAACAACACGGAATAAAATTAGCATATTTCTGGGAAAAATGGGAAGCACCCAAAAGAAAACAACCATTAAAGAGAAAAATAAAAAACTGGTTGCTTGGTGCAACCGCAAAAAATGTTTATAAAGATGCAGATATTATCTTTGCTGGTAGTACATCCAGCAAGAGATATTTTATAGAACATGGTATAGATGATTCACGTATAATAATGATTCCAAATTGCAGTGTGGTTCCTGATTGTCCATATGAAGATATTAGAGCAAAATATGGCATTGATGGAGGAAAAACTTTATTGCTGTACTTTGGACGACTTATGCCTGAAAAAGGCCTTAAATATCTAATTAAAACCATGACAAAACTTGATAATAACTACCATTTGCTAGTGGCTGGTGACGGGGATGCAAGAAGCTCCTTTGAAAAGCTGGCAAATTCATTAAGTATAAGAAATATAACTTTTGCAGGAATGGTTAATCCAAAAGTAAGAAAAAATTACTTTGAACAATGTGATGTATTCATCTTTCCAGGAACATATTATGGTGGTTGGGTGGATGTATGGGGACTGACTAACAATGAAGCCATACAATTCAATAAACCTGTTATATCTACATATGCAGTAGGTAGTGCGATAGACCTTATCAGAGATGGTGTGAATGGATATATCATCGAACCAGAGAGTATAGGGGCTCTTAGGGATGCCATCATTAAAATGGCTTCTATTGAAATGGATAAACTTAAAAATTTCGACGTAATGCTATCATTGGATTATTCGGCTCAGGCTATGGCAGAAAAATATATTGGTAGTTTAAAGATGTGAAGATATAAGCGATCTTTATGCCAATATGAATACAATCCGTCACAGAGTGGTTTATTTGCAAAAGTAATGGAAACAGTCTATGAGTTTTATGGCATAGGTTGTCGGTAAAGCTTGGAATTGGAATGACCTCGAATACCTGCGGTAAAGGATTAGGCATCACGTATTACTTTGGTATACATACATATTAATGATCAAACTAAGGCCGGTGAGAACTTACGTAACCATCAAGGCATTATGATTGGAACAGAGAATTGTGGTGAACCTATAATTAGGTAATAATTTATTTCTCTTCACTGGTTGTATGATTTTGAGAAATATAGGATAAATATGTAGTTGGTGTAAAAATTATTATTGTAAACTCTATTGAAGAAAAATTTTGTAGGGGTACTTACTAAAAAATAAATGAACATAATTCAGATAAAACGTTTACAGATATAGGAAGGATTGAGAAGATGATTCCGAAGATAATTCATTATTGCTGGTATGGTAATAATAAAAAGACAAAGTTAATAAATCAATGTATATATTCTTGGAAAAAATATTTCCCTGATTATGAAATTATAGAATGGAATGAAAACAAT
>NZ_JBKWZF010000115.1:0-2767 GCF_046991905.1 Finegoldia sp.
AGTATAACGGTCTCCAAAACCGCTGATGGGAGTTCGATCCTCTCTACCCCTGCCATATAGTCATTTAAGCCTTTAAATAAAGGCTTTTTTTATATTTAATTTATAAAATCACGAATTTATCACGAAATATTGATGTTGTTTTTTAGGGTAAAAGCGTTATAATTCAAGTAGAGGTGATGGCTCATGGCAATCGTATATGATGCTAAAACAAGGCTTTACCATATTAAAGGGAAATATAAGGATGAAAATGGTAAGTGGAAAGACTACGAACGTTTTACAGGCAAGAAAGGCTTTAAAGGAAAAAAGGAAGCTAAAAAGGCAGATGAAGAATTTAGAAAGAAGATGGATAAAAGTCTTCCTGATAAACTTAATTCTCAGCTCACTGTGACCGATTTATGGAATCTCTATGAGGATGACCATAGAAGCCTTTTAAAAGCCTCTACACTTCAAAATGACCAAGATAGCCTTAGGGTTGTGGAAAAAATCATACCAGGTTTTAAAGACTTCAAAATCAGCACTATAAAGGAAAAGACTATTAAATCAGTAATGAAGCATCTTGATCAAGAGCAATACAGCTTGAATTATATAAAGAAAATTTATACAACGTTGAATAAGCTATTTAATTATGCAGTCAAAAAAGAGCATCTTGAAGATTCCCCAATGAAACACATCAGCATGATCAAACGTCCTAATGAAGTGAAAGACGAAGAAATAAAATACTGGACACCTGAGCAATTTAAGAAGTTTATCACCAATATAGATGATAAGCAATACTACACACTTTTCAATTTTTTGTATTTCACTGGATGCCGTATAGGCGAAGCCCTCGCTCTCACATGGAAAGATATCGATTTTGATAGGAATACATACAGTATTACTAAAACTTGCGTACAGGAGTTAAAAGGTATTCCCTATCTTATTACTCCACCAAAAACAAAAAACAGTGTACGTAAGCCTAAAATGCCTAGATTATTAGTAAAAATCTTGAAAGACTGGTACTCTGTTCAATCTCAAATGTATAATTTCAAAAACGATTGTTTTATCTTTGGATTGGATAGACCAAAATCTGAATCCACTGTAAGGAAACGCTTTGAGCGATATAAAAATTATTTTGACGGATGGGTTCCTGCAGATAAAATTGGTACGGGCACGCCATGTATAAACAGCAGCATCACCATAATAGATGGGAAGATTTATAATAATGAGCATGGATATAGAACCATAAGAGAATGTAAAACCGAACTAACAATAGTAGCCTTATCTGAAAATGAAAATGATAAGTGTCATTACAAAGTTTCAATGTGCCTGCCGGATATCAATATGCATGACCTTCGTCACTCTCATGTGTCCCTTCTCATAAATGAAGGAGCAAATGTTCAAGCCATAGCTGATCGTATCGGAGATACTGTAAATCAGGTTTTAAAAACATATGCACATCTATTCGAGAAAACAGAGGATGAACTTATAGAAATCATAGATAATACATTCAAGTAAATCCATTATTACAGGGTTCAACACGATGTTAAGCCCTTTTTGCCATTCGCCAAACAGGGTGGATGGAGATATTTCCCTGATGCTTATCACGATGAAAAATAAAAGGGTGTTTTTATGGGTATCACAATAACTGCGTACGAATTTCGTCCGTAGTTGCTAACTTATAGGGAATTTACCCAGTTTAAGAATGCTACCTTTGGTTCGGAAGGTTATTCCGAACCCCTATCTGTTTCCCAGCGGTAGTTAACGCACTAATACAGCCGATGAATTTCATCGTTTGTTAACACGAATTTCGTATCTTAAATTAGAAAACTTTTCAGATACACAGGGGTGTGAAAATTTTTACAACCCTTTACTGTAAACGAATCAACGTTTAGTCTCTATGAAGGACGAAGTAAAAATCATCCTCGCATGTAGGAGACGATACATAACTGACATAAAATCATTGAAACCGTTTTCTTAAGAAATCTTAAATATAGTTGATTTTTTATAGCATTTTGTTAAATTAGTTATATAAAGCAAAGGGGGTGGGAATATGACAAGGGCTTAAATTTATTATTGTTGTGTCATGAAAGGAGATTATATGGATATAAAAAGAAAACTGTTTATCACCTTGTGCCTGTCTATTGCAGGCCTTATCGTCGTGTACGTTCTTTACAACAATTCTTTTATTGATAATCGCATTGCATTATGTCTTAATATGCTCAATACGTTAGCATTATTCATTATCATGTTAAAATTAAAAAAAGAGGAAAAATAATCATGAAAAAAATTATACTGATATTATTAACCATTTTATCTATTTCTACGACTGGTATTACTTATACTAACATTCATGCAAAAGATGACAACACTTGTAACACAGATGATGCAGTAATAGTAAAACACTATGAAAACGAAGACGGCGAGGAAATAAAGCTGTATAATGATGGTGTTGAGGTAACATATCAAAAGGATGGTGTTATCGTTTTGAGAGATTATAAAAATCATTTCGATGCCAAACCTCCTGTGATTCAAACTCCTAGTACTAGAGTTGTTCCATATTTGTGGATCAAAATAGGCATGGCGGTATGGACTGGCATTAGTGCATGTAGCAATATTTATTATGTGACCGATGGACGTGTCGATGTCTGTCGAGTTGTAGCAAGAATGCTAGGAACCACAAGAAAGCCAAATGCCAAATACGAATTGACCGGAAAGTTCATTCCTGGACGTATACCTGGCTGTGAGCCTATACATTCAGGTCCATGTAATAGAGGTTACTGGGAATACC
>NZ_JBKWZF010000116.1:0-2766 GCF_046991905.1 Finegoldia sp.
GTTTACAAGTACGGCAAAGGATTTGAATATATCGCAATTATCGAACGTGGCAAGGAAAACACGGAACGCTTGCATATGCATCTGATCGTGTTTAATCTCCCCTACATTGAGCGCGATGAAATCATGGAGGTATGGCAATACGGTTGGATTGATATTACTGCAATCGGTAAGATTGGTGATGTGGCTACATACATAACAAAGTATGTGTACAAAACGCTGGAAACAGACTTCATCGAAAAAGGGAAACGCTTTTACTGGTCTTCTCGTGGATTGAAAAAGCCTGATGTACTGTATCTTACGGATGAGGAATATGAAGAGTACCTACAGCAGAAACTGCTTGGGGAATGTGTGTGTGCCTGTGAATTTGAATCGCAGTTCGTGGATGGCTCATGTTCTTACGCTCGGTATATGATACAGAGGGATGATGAAGACTGACCTGACCATGTTTAAGAGCGGTCATTTTTGAAAAAAATGATCGGGAATGAACATGCCATCACTTGAAAAGTGATGCTCACCAGAAAGGAGGTTTCCTGTGTGAAATTGCTGAAAATGATTTACTGGAAAGCTATTACTGTTCTTTCAATCTTTTCAAAAATCAAACGGCTGTTTAGATTTTGAATGAATTTTTTCACGAAGTGGGTCACCTGTAGCAAGAAGTAAATTTCGTGGTATAGGAAAAAAATTCATGTTGTAAATTCCTTTATTCATGGTATAATATTAGTGTGATGTGTGCCTTGGTGGATGCCAATGCAACAGAAAAAGGAAGCGACTACCAATCGACTTCCTTTTTTTCATAAACGTTCGGCAATCCTCAGGTTACTTCTTTCTCAGTTCCCTGATCAAGAAAATCAGTACAACTATGTACGTGATTTCCATCATTGTGATGTGTTAGCCTTTGGATGCCTACTAGTTTATGTTCTGCCACTTTAAGCTGTTGGATGCTGTAATAATGAGGTGGCATAGCCTTACCTCCTGTCACCTTACGATGACATATATATTATAACATACAATAACTCAAATTGATATATATAAAATAGAAATATTTCATATATCTTCTGAATCAAATTTTATAATAATATCATTACTATCTTTATCTATGAAAGCTAGATAGCAATTCCCCATTTCAGCAAGTTTAATAAGTTCCTGAGTTTTAAATGAGTCACGCAGGAATTTAGTGTTTAAGGATTGGGGATTTTTTAATTCTAAATACTTAGAAAAATCTACACTTTTAATGTTTTTGAGTTTGAGAAAAGCTTTGATTTTATTTGAAATCATATAAACACCTCCATAATAATGTTATCATAGGATAATTTAAAAATCAAACAAAATAACTCTAATCTAGTTATATGAACATCTTATCGTCTATATAATAACTCAAAATAAATTATAAAAACTATATGAAGGTAACAGTATAACTCAATTTGATTTATAATATAAGTGTAAAGAGATAAAGAACATCTCAGGAGGACATGATATGGAAAAATTGGATACAGAGAAATTAAAGAATGGAAAGTATTATAGAGGTTATTGTATGAATGCTTTAATCGACGGAAGAATAATGGAATTTGAAAATGACAAGGAAGCTATTCGATTTTATGCAAACTATGAAGCCGAATGTTACAAGCTTATTGTTGAAGATGGTGAGGTCATAACAAAATGCATTTATGATCCATATGATTGTTTTAATTAAAATTTGAGGGGGCTTGCCCCTCTCCCCTAGATGGGGAAAGGAGGAAAATAGTTATGGAAGAATTAAGTAGAAGTGAGGTATTAAAAAGTGTACGTTTTACAAATAGGTTTTATCATTTACAAGATAAAACGATATATAGTTTTGCGGAAGACATTGTTTATATGTCCAATGATTTAGAAATATTACGTTATCATTGTATGAATTGTGTAAAAGTAGCGAGTATAGATGAACGTGATTATTTTGCTGAATTAAATGATTATCTGAAGTATGGCGATAATTGTAAAAGAGTATTTTCGGCGAAAGTCGAAGATTTATGCTATTTATCTGATACAAGTTATGGATGGTTAAAAAGTTAGGAGGTAACAACATGGAAAACAACAAAAAAGACATCACACTTGAAATGATTAAGCATCAGGTACAGATATGGAATGATTATTTTAACGAGGAGGGCGAATATAGAGACGATACAGTATTTCTGGTTACTGATGATACAGCTATTTACGATCCATATGTTAGCGAGTGTATGAGATTTAATGTTGACCCTGCGTCATACTACGGACGGCAGGCATATGATGATTGGATTTGTAGAATGAAAGCATACATCAAAAAGAATGGTGTTGGTTAATTGAATTTTGAGGGGTTCTTCTCTGTATCACAAACAGGAGGGTTTGAAGATGGAAAAATGTAGTTTTAAGGAAAGGATTTATGAAAGTAAACAATATGAGCTATGTTTGCAGTGGTTTGAATTTATTATTAATGATTTATTTAGTGATGGTAAACATTCAGGGCATGAACGTAATATAGTCCTTAGTCAATTTATGAGTACAATGGAGCGTGCTTTTGAGATTCCTTTGCTACCTGAAAATTTCGAGACATGGTCCCTTGACCATCCAGAGGTTTCGGAACTGTTTTGTAAAGCTTCTGATGCACGTGACTTATCGATTTATTCAGACGAATGCAAAGGTATAGAGCAACTATATAGTCGACTAGGCGATTTAAAACAGGTGTTAAGCCTAGTGCGGCAGGGTTCTTCCCTGCATCACAAAGGAGGTACTCAGAAATGAATACAGGATATG
>NZ_JBKWZF010000117.1:0-2684 GCF_046991905.1 Finegoldia sp.
CAATAGTTCATGGTAATCTGCAGGATCTTGATACAGTGATGCCATTTCTTCGCATAATTCCCTTACCCGAATATTGTTTTGATAACTTGATGCCTGCAGTTGTACTCCAATCCTTTCAAAGATTGTTTTATCTATGCTAGCACCATCTTTCTTTAAGAGCCTGATTTTTCCTTCATCAGGGTTTTGTAAACCAAGAAGCATTTCGATCGTTGTCGTTTTCCCCGCACCATTGTGTCCTAGAATACCGAAGATTTCACCTTTCTTCACCTCAAAAGACAATTGATTCACCGCAATTTGTGTTTGAAATCGCTTTGTCAGATGTTCCACTTGTATACATAATTCCATCATTCATACCTCCTTGTAAATCAAGGATATATCCTCCTGTTACAGGAGAGTCAAGCACTTTAATAAAACTATGAGAACCTTTATCGTACAATGAATAAAAAGATCTTTTGTTGATAAAATATTTACCTGTTTGCTGATCATCAAGAATAATCCATTTAATAAAAAAACTTAATCTTTCGCATCATGATTAAGCATAAGCGTCATCATATGGATAAATCGAGTAGGGTGAAATAAATCACCCTCTCACACCACCGTACGTACGGTTCCGTATACGGCGGTTCGTTTTAATTTCAAAGCGTGTCTCTCTATATAGTAATCTAAACAACTGACTAGTCCTTTTTGGGCTAGTTTTTCTTTTGATATTGCTCTTACCACACATGTTTTGGTTACGACCCATTGATAATGGTCTCCCATATACGATGTCTGTCTTGCTCTATCTTTTCTAATCCCAAGTTTTTGTAATCCCCACTGTCGCTTGCTGGGTACTTTCCACTGTTTCCATATAATTACTCGCAGTCTTGTACGAAGATGTTCATCTATCCTTGTCATATGTGTTTTCATATTACATATGGAATAGTAGTTTATCCATCCTCGTATTACTTGGTTCAGTCGTCTTATTCTTTCTTTTAAAGCCATTGTGTTCTTTCTGATTGTTAGCTGTTTTAGTTTCCTCTTAAATCGTTGTATGGAACTTGCGTGTGGTCTTGCACAATATTTCTTATCTTTTGTATCATAATAAAATCCAAAGCCTAGATATTTTAATTTGTTAGGTCTTGTGATATGCGTCTTTGTCGCATTCACTTTCAGTCCCAATTTGTGTTCAATCCACTTTGTGATTGTATGCATCACTCTGTTCGCACTGGCTCTACTTTTTACCGCTATCACGCAGTCGTCTGCGTATCTGGTAAAGTGTAATCCTCTGCTTTCTAATTCTTTGTCTAATTCATTTAGGATAATATTACTTAATAATGGCGATAGGTTTCCACCCTGTGGTGTTCCCTTTTCACTCTTTTCATATTTTCCGTTTATCATGATACCTGCTTTAAGATATTTTCGTATGAGCGACTCTGTATCTCCATCATTTATGATGATGTGTACATAACTCATCAATTTATCCTGTGGCACGTTGTCAAAGAATTTCTCTAAGTCAATGTCTACTATCCATTCATATCCATCATTGATATATTCCAATAATTTATTTATGGCCTGCTCACAACTCCGATTTGGTCTGAATCCATAACTATAATCCGAAAAGAACGTTTCACATATTGGGCTTAATACTTGTACCATTGCCTGCTGGATGATTCTATCCATTACCGTTGGTATCCCCAGATTTCTAGTTCCTCCATTCGGTTTTGGTATTTCAACTCGCTTTACTGGCTGTGGTTTGTACTTCCTTTCTGTGATTTCTGCTCTGATACTTTCCCAGTTTTCTTTTATATAAACATAGGCGTCCTCAATCGTTATTTCATCAATTCCGCTTGTTCCTTTATTCGCTTTTACACGTTTATAGGCTTTGTTCATATTTTCTCTGTTCAGTATCTTTTCTAATAGTTCTGACATACTTTGTGCACTCCTTTCCTTTCCGCTTTCTTACAAATCATCATACGTGTTTTGGATATTTGCTCATTTACGTTTTCACTCATATCCTTGTCTGATTATTGTAAGAAACATACATTTTGCTCGTGCGATTAAAACGTTCGGTCCTTCAGTATCTCTACCTAATATGACCTCTGCTGACTTCTCATTGTTCGTTGTTACTACTCCTCGACTGCCCGTCGTTCTACGTCTCGCCTACTGAGTCAATGAGACCTCGCGGGGTAAGTCACATATCTTTCCTCGTTTACTTATCTGATTTACGCCATTAGGTTACGGTTATCTTTTGGACTTTGATGCTTCATGCCATCTCATCCGCTAATGCCGCCTTATTATCAGCCGTCTGAATTTAATGTTCAGACTTCCTGTCCGTTAAGCCACGATTTCGCTATTGCTTCCTCTCTCCCATACCTCACGATATGAA
The DNA here is from genome assembly GCF_046991905.1 of Finegoldia sp. Lineage (NCBI taxonomy): Bacteria > Bacillati > Bacillota > Tissierellia > Tissierellales > Peptoniphilaceae > Finegoldia > Finegoldia sp. The sequence goes on from NZ_JBKWZF010000117.1 coordinate 2,366, forward strand.
ACTTGCAAGTCGCTCTTGGGTTCGTCGATAACTACGCCCCGAGGGATTTTCACCCTAGATATGTGGCATGCCCGCCACACATGAAAAAAGACATCTATGTGTCTTTTATGTGCCTTTTTAATACTGTATATAGAATAAAACAATTGCTTATCTATGAAACTTCCTGTATATATTATCAAATGATAGGTTACTTATCTATTAAGCTTCTACATAGTTCAATCAACTTCATTTATGATCTACTTTTCTTTCTTTGAATGCTTCCGCATCTTTTTTCCGATATAAACGACGAGAAATTACAAAACCTTTATGGCTCTTAAAT
>NZ_JBKWZF010000118.1:0-2571 GCF_046991905.1 Finegoldia sp.
CACTTTTTACAGAGTTATGGCGCAAATTGAGAAGATACACACATATCCTTATTTCATGCGTTTTTCCTCATAAGAAGTCAAGGGAAGTTTTAAGCCGTTTTTGGGGTTTCAGGCTATAAAAAATAGATATTAATGTCTAACTAATATCTATTTCTGTTGAAACATATTTAACATTTTCATTTGTATCTTAAACTAAATATAAGCTTCTCCAAACTGATTTAAACCCAATATATGATCATATTTGCCGATTTCTAAACTTTAACTACAAAAGAAGATATTCCAAAAACGGTTCTTCCTTCTACCTAATTTCTAATTGTACCGAAACATTTTTGGCATTTTTATTTGTAATTGTAAACGAAATATAACCTTCGTCAAATTGACTTAAATCCAACATGCTATCATAATTGCTGATATCCAGATTTTCTTCATACATTCCCTGTTTCATTTTAAGATATACTGTTCCCTCCGAGCAGCTGCTGATAACATAAACATTATTCTTTTGTTCAGTTGTTAAAAAGTAGGTCCTATAATAACTCCGATTAGCTTCTTTGTATTTAACTTTCATACCACTATCACCGATGTTAATGAAAGAAAAATTTGACATACCTATAGGCAGTCTCCCATTACCTATAATCAGCAAAACAGCAAACAATAGGATTATTAAACTTACCCTCAAAATCAGTAATATATCTTTTGCTTTCTTCTCAATTTTTTTGAAAATAATAAATCTTTTCATAATTATTTTTTAATTATACCAAGTATTATAAGTAATATAATGATTATAATTTATATCATCATTAAAGGAATTAGGGGTTTATTCGGCATATAGAACTAAATATCCCCTTAAATCGCACATATTCATATCTCTTATATTAACTTCATTTTTCCTTTTTAGCAATACTATAATTGACATACTTAAAGGAATTACACAGCATGTGTATAATAGTACCCACGGTAATGTTGGGAATGTCTTTGTTTCCATCTGCGACAATTCCTAATACGATATAGACGGCCGGCTCAGAATCCGCCCATCCTCTCGTCCCTTATAATGAATATAGTCCATAAAGCCAAAAGGATAGACAGGGTTCAGTTTCTATGAATTCTGCAGGATATCCTTAAAGTAGTCCCAGAGGAGAGAATAGACATCAGCAACGTTGTCTATCTTGTTTTCCATAATAATCTGTCGAATTTATTCCTTTGCTACTGGCATAAAAATACTCCTTTTCGATAAAAATATTCAATCTTAATTCTTAACGTAAAGGAGCTATTTATTTCCTAAGAAATATAATTTCTTTCATTTGCTGCTCAATATACTCTACACGGCAAAATTGATTTCCTTTCGATATGTTCACCAACCGTACCTTGCCCGCTCAATCATAGATATCCCCAAATAAAAACTTATGGATACGCTTTAAATGATTAAAATCAAATTTTCCATGACTCCCCTTTTTCATAACTTCTGCTGTACGCAGTGATGTTATATGGCGTTCCGCCTCTTCCAAAATATCTTTATCTGTTATATTTAGTTTATTTTTCAGGACATTCGAGCCTGGAAAACAGTAACGTACATCATATTCGTATTTATGCCTATAATTTCTTCCCATACGCTAACGTACCATAGATTTTGGTGCGTACATTTTAACAAGATTGACAATTGCTTCTCCAAAGTCAATTTTGCCTTCAAAACAATTGATTGCTAATTCGCTATCCTCTTGTGTCAGTGGCATGCCTTCCATACTCATTGTTGCATTCACATTTTCTAAAAATCTTCCATCTTTCGCAGCCATCTCGATGAATACGGTGAAGGGTGGGCTTTCAAGGATTTAAGGGATGTTTGTGCTCTACGGGTGTACTACCCATTCCTCTTATCCAGTTTATGCAACTCGATTCATCTTACTGACTTTATCAATAAACGCTTTCATATCATCTACATAAGAATATGGGGCATACTCCGAATAGATATCCGGAGCATCTAATATCACAATCTGTACTCCATCAGTTCTCAATGCCTCCAATGTTCCAGGCAAATAACACACTTCATTTACCTTCTTACACAAATATGCTATACAGCCCTGTTTATCAAATATTTTAGTTATGATATATTTTTTTATATTCCATCCGATAACTCACCTTCCTTCAGATTCCACCTCACAATGGACGCCCTTGGTCTTGGCTGTATCCTTCTCACTACCAGGGCGGATTAGGGACTTTTGCCCATTAGGTAACGTGCACCGCCAGGCGCACCACCAAAAACCGCACCAACCATCAAAGGTTAGTGCGGTCTACAAATCGCTCTATAAATATAACTACTTGTCTTAGAACTTTCCTTCCTTAGCTGCTTCCTCGATGCTAACAGCAACAGCCACAGTCATACCAACCATCGGGTTATTGCCCGCTCCAATCAGACCCATCATTTCAACATGAGCCGGAACGGAAGAAGAACCTGCGAACTGTGCATCGGAATGCATACGGCCCATAGTATCTGTCATACCATAGGAAGCAGGACCTGCCGCCATGTTATCGGGATGAAGTGTACGGCCTGTACCACCGCCGGAAGCAACGGAGAAATAT
>NZ_JBKWZF010000119.1:0-2508 GCF_046991905.1 Finegoldia sp.
GCATGAAGGAGGAAGTAAAAAATGATACAGGCACTATTATTGGGGGCTATTGCATTTTTCGGTAATTGTGATTATGCATTGGGTACCAGCTTATTGAAAAACCCAATTGTATTAGGACCTCTTGTCGGTCTGGTTCTGGGGGATGTCACAAAGGGAATCATCATAGGAAGTACACTGGAGCTGGCGTTTATCGGTGCGCAATCCATCGGTGCATTTGTACCGCCTAATGTTGTTGTTGGTGGTGTACTGGGAACCGCTTTTGCAATCACGACGGGAAAGGGTGCTGAAGTAGCAGTCACTCTCGCTTACCCCATCGCATTGCTTGCAAGTATATTTGAAAATCTGTTTATGTCTGCTATTTTCCCATTAACCGGTACCTGGGCGATAAGTGGCCAGAAGGGAAACTACCGTGCCATAGAAATGATCCATATCGGAGATGGTATCGTTCAAGTCTGACCTTGCATTCCGCTGGTTGTTTTTGGCTTCCTGATCGGAAGCGGTCAGGTGGAAACACTCGTAAATTCCATACCGGCTGTTATCACAGACGGTCTTACCATAGCAACGGGATTGCTTCCCGGCATGGGATTCGCCATGCTGGCTCAAATGACATTGAATAAGAAAGTCATTATGTTCTTCTTCCTGGGCTTCCTGTTGTCTGCTTATATCGGTGTACCGGTTCTCGGTATTGCTCTGCTGGGTGTGATTGCCGCATTCCTAAAGGTTGATTTTTTCTCAGAAACCGCATTAGCTGCGGACGGAGGTGAAGATGATGACTTCTAATACCAATGATTTGATTACAAAAAAAGACCTGCATAAGATGTTCTGGAGATCGCTTCCTATGGAATTTTCCTGGCACTATGAGCGTCAGATGCATATGGGCTTTGAATCCATGATTCCGGCACTTCAAAATTTATGAAAATGATCCGGAAAAGTTCAATGATTCCTGCCAGCGCCATCTGAATTCTTTAACACATCCATGTATTTCAGCACTTTATTGCAGGTATCATCATTTCTATGGAGGAAATGAATGCAAGACAGGGCAGCTTTGATACTGCCTCAGTACCATGAAGGTTGCATTGATGGGCCGCTGGCCGGTATCGGAGATTCTGTTTTCTTGGTACGATTCGTATTTTGCCATTGGCGTTGGTACCTCTCTGGCTGCTCAGGGAAATATTCCGGCACGATTTTATTCTGCTGATTTTCAACATTCCTGCATATGCCGTCCGGTATATCGGTGCCATGAAGGGGTATGAGCTGGTGCTAATTATCTGGAAAAGATTCAGCTGGGTTAATGAACAAATTTATGCTGGTGCCTCCATAGTCGGTGTTATGGTAATTGGTGGTATGACAAAGGAACTGATTACTGTTAATACGCCAATCTCGATTGGCTCCGGTGACGCTGCTGCCAGCATTCAGGAAATACTGGACGGTATCATGCCGGGTATGCTCAGCCTTGGTGTCATGGGGATTTACTACTGGCTTTTGAAAAAGAAGGTGAACGTCATAGTCATGATTGTCGGTACTGCACTCTTCGGTATTCTCTGTGCATGGCTTGGCATTCTTGCCTGCTAGTTACAGATAGATGAAAGTGAGGTGACAGAATTGATTATTGATATGCATGTTTCTCCTGCTTTTATTGATGAGCTGCATCAAACTGCAAACCTGTCGCAGGCTACAGGCTTATACAAGACAGATACTCAGCCTGTTTCCTTATGAAAACGATGTGTGTATCGGATATTGAAAAGCTTGCCTTCTTCCCCTCGATTTAACAACAACACATAATGCTTATCTGAGCGCAATGAACGGGTTGCTCAACTGGTACAAAAAGATTCTGATCTGTTATCGGCTTTGCCAGTGTAGATCCGCATCGAAGTGATGCCGTGGATGTTGTCCGCCATGCCTTTTGAATTTGCATTTATCCGGTCTGGTTCTTCATCCTTCCCAGCAACGGTTTTATCCAAATGAAGAGTTATGCGGGGCTTTGTACGAGGTATGCGAGGAATTTAATAAGCCAATCATATTTCATGCCGGAATGTCTGCACGTCCCAATACACTGAGTAAATATGCACATCCGCTGTTATTTGAAGAAGTCGCCTGTGCGTATCCACATTTACGTATCTACCTGACGGCTTTGCATGGCCATGGGTACGTGAGATATGCATGCTGATGCTGAAATATAAAAATGTATATACCGACACAGCTCGCTTTTATTTGACAATCCTAAAGAATTTTATCATCAGAGCTTCTGTATAGACATTGGCGCACATTGGATTGACCGCAGTCTTCGTCACCAGATCATGTTTGGAAGCGATGAGCCACGTCTTGAACAAAGACGCATGATAGAAGCGATTTACAACATGGATTGGCGTGAGAGAACAAAGCAAATGATATTCAGAGAAAATGCACTTGACTTTTTAAACGGAGGCGGTTTCTATGACTGAATACAGAGAATTGACCTATGAAACACAGGCGTACAATGAGCTTATTCCGATTGCAGAGGATATAAAA
>NZ_JBKWZF010000120.1:0-2445 GCF_046991905.1 Finegoldia sp.
ATTTTGTTATGATTGGTATTACAATATTGGTTCATGGAAGTTTAAGAGAGGGGTTGCAAAAAATGTTTGCAACTCCTGCATTATGTTTGTTCTGTATAATGACCCTAGAAGATCGTTTCTACGATTCTATAGATGTAATATGCAATATTTTGATAACAAATTTAACGCTTAATGTGACAGTTGCATCCCCCTATATTCTGAAAAAGATAATGGGTAGTGAATATATTACAAATATTATGTTTATAGGGCATGTTCAAATTTGTTTACAATATTGTTGCTTAGCTTTTTTTATAGCTTTCATAATATATCATTATTATAATTTAAAAATTAAGAGTATAATCATATTCTTGACAGGTTTGCTCTCCCTGCTGCTCTCAGGTGCGGTGGCCAGCTATCTCGCTGTTGCTGTTATAATTTCGTGTTATATATTTTACAAATTATCAAAAGGAAGGAAGTTCATATCAAAGGCAAATTCTGCAGTATTATTTGCTTTGGGAACTTTACTTCAAGGGTTGGTCGTTCTCTTTGTAATTAGATATAAAATTGATTTTGCCGCAAGATACTACGTATATATTGATGCCGCAAGCCAAATAATAGCTAAGCCATTTATTGGATATGGAATTTACGGAACATTAATTCATACTTTCTGGATGGAATGGACAAATTCTAGTGGAATGAACTATGCTCATAATGAAGTGCTTCAGCAATTACTAGATGGGGGAATTCTACTGTTAATTAATTACGTGATATTTAATGTAGCTTTACTGAGAAAAAAGAAGAATGAAGGTAATGATACATTTTTGATGTATTGGACAAATATTTTGTTAGTGCTATTTTTGATTGATGGGTTTGTAGAGTCGGTAACTGAATATAATTATTATTATATTTTTATAATACTCATTGTTAGTATTAATCAGTATTTGAGAAAAAATTTAGTGGAGGTTATATATTGTAGATGAGTAAATCAATTTTATATTTCTCAGATTCCGTGCCTGGAATAAAAAATGGTCATGGACAAGTTACAAAGAATCATCACGATATTTTGAAAAATATTTTTGGGGAAAATCTATATACAGTTGTAATTTCCAATAACGATAAAAATGATTATGAAAACAAAACTGTTATATTAAGGGAGAATAGATCGAAATTCAGAAAGTTTATCTCAGTGCTCCGAGGACGTCCACCCGCAATAATATTTAACCATTATAAAACAGTTCTAGATTTGATTCGTGATAAAGGAATTGATGAAGTATTTATAGAAAATTCAATGCATGGAGAATTAATAAAAAAAATAAAAAAATTTTTCTTTGATGTGAAAGTGACAGTGTATTTTCCGGACATTGAAGCCAATATACTGAAACAGGAGATGAAGTACTCATCACTTAAAAGAAAAATAGTGTGCAGGTGCATGATAGCAAACGAACTGAAGACATCAAAGTTTGCAGATCGGATATTTGTACTAAATGCTCGTGATTCTTCGGAATTTAAAAAATATTATCAAAGAGATGTTTCAGCTATAATCCCCATTATAACAAATAATATATACAATCTTAATTACAAAAATGAACATACAGACGGTGAAAAACTAAGACTTCTTTTTGTTGGAGGGGATTTTTGGCCAAATATTCAAGGAATCAATTGGTTTATAGAATGCGTAGAAAAAAGGATTAAGGTTCCTTTCCAGTTGAAAATTGTTGGTTTTGAAATGGAAAAGTATAAGTCGGATTTTGAATCGAGAAGCACAATGTAAACGTGGTGGGTACGGTTGATAGTCTGCATAATTATTATGAGGAGTCAGATGTAGTTATTGCTCCAATTTTAGAAGGAAGCGGTATGAAGACAAAAACGGCAGAAGCATTATCATATGGTAAATATATTATAGGAACAGAAGAAAGCTTGATTGGTTATTGGGAAAATGTACCAGAAAATTTAAAGAATAATGGGATCTATAGGTGCGTAAATGATATTCAGTTTTCGGAAACAATAAACTTACTTTATCATGCTACATTCGCTACATGTAATAAAAGTATTCAGGATTATGTGTATTCTCAATTTTCGTATGAAATATGTTTAAAGAAAATGAGCATATTATTAGGTATGGATGGTGGTAACTTTGATAAAATTGAAGACTAGCGAGTTTTTATCAATTTTTTTAAGTTTATTCGCCATCATTCTGAGCATTCTTATAAATTTTGGTCTTACACAGTATGTCACGAATACAGTTGGAGCTGAGGCATATGGCTTTGTGGCGTTGTCTAAAAGCTTTGTTTCATATGCTAATATTTTCATGATTGCACTAAATGCATATACGACAAGGTTTTTAACAATATCCTATATGAAAGCAGAGAAACAAAATTTCAATAAATACTTTAGCACTGTTTTTATTGCAGATTTAATTGTTGGATCTGTATTGCTACTCGCAGGATGTGTTCTCTCCTTTAGAAT
>NZ_JBKWZF010000121.1:0-2397 GCF_046991905.1 Finegoldia sp.
ACATGGATTCATCATCAATGACTTTAAACGGGTGGTTCTTGAATGGGTGAAGCTCTGATAAAGGGATATTCTGCACCTTTTCTAACTTTTCATCGGTACAGGTTTCTTCAGTTGAGAAAATATCATCGTACCCCTTCAAGCTGATGTTTATGCCTTTTTTCGCCATCTTTCAACACCTCCTTTGTCAGTATCTTGTAGGCTTCCGATACTTTTCCTTTGGGATCATGGGAGAAAATGCTTTTTCCTTCTGCACTGATTTCTTCTGCACGAACCGAACGAGGAATATCTGTATTGAAAACTTTTAGTTTGTCCCCATAGGTTTCCCTGATCAATGTGCTGATGTCTTTTCCATAGTTGGTTCTGCTGTCTACCATCGTCAAAAGCACTCCCTCAATTCTTAATTTGGGATTGATCTGCCGTCTGACTTTATTGATTGTCTGAAGCAACTGCTCCAAACCTTTTGCCGGAAGATACTGTGCCTGTACAGGAATTAAAACATGATCAGCAGCTGCAAGGGCATTGATCGTCAGCATACCTAAGCTTGGCATACAATCAAGCAGTACATAGTCATATTCTCTTTTCACCGTATCTACATACTGCTTCAATATCGTTTCTCGACTCATGGCATTTACTAGCGATACCTCAAGACCGGATAGCTCAATATTTGCCGGTATCAAGTCCACACCTTCTTTATGATGGATAACTCCTTCTCTTGGTTTGATTGTTTCTTCCTCGATCACTTTCGTTAATAAGTCTGAAAGCGTGGGATATAAATCATCTGGGTTAGGAAATCCCAAGCTGATTGTCAGACTCGCTTGCGGATCGGTATCAATAAGCAGCACTTTTTTGCCTTCTAGGGCAATTCCAATCCCTAGATTCTCGCAAGTCGTCGTTTTCCCTGTTCCTCCTTTTTGGTTGACCACTGCAATTACTGTTGGATTATTTTTCATTCGTTCACACTCCTTTCGTTTTAATAATCGCCATACATATCGTGATTCACTAGACTCGTGTAATAGCTGTCCATGGTATGAGTTGCGTTATACAAGGTCGTCAACAGATATTGTCTGATGTTACGCACCTTGCTCGTATTCTCTAACATACATTCCATAACGAACTGGATATGGCTGTAGTTTAGCTTTCTCAATTTACTTTTTACCAGTTCTGCCGGTTTATCATCTCCTCCGATACGAATCACTTTGTTATTGCTTGTAAAAGTATCATTCAAAATTTCAAAGATTTCATCAAGCATACCGAGATGATGTCTATAGCTTATTGCTAGGCTGTCGTACTCTAATTTTTCTTTAAGGTCGATTAAAGATTGATTGTAATAATCACTCGCTTCGTCTTTCCTTTCGTGATTTTCCGGATAGAAAGAAGGATCAGTATAACTAATATCAGTCTTATTTATATCAGTATTATTACATTGTCCTTTTGACGGTTCTTGAACTGTATTTTTGACTGCTCCAGAACTGTCATTTTGACAATTCAAGAACTGTCTTTCAACATAGTTTTCCACACCTCTTTCCAAGAAATTTCTCACATAAATAATGTTCGGTTTTCCAAGTCCTTGCCTTACTTTATCAATCAATCCGCACTTACTTTCTAATTCGTTCAAAAGCTTAATTGCTTTCTTCTCAGCACATCCTAAACTCGTCTGTACTTCTTCAACAGTAAAGATGATATATACTTTTCCATCTTCATCTCGCCAACCATTGGCAGAAGATAAGCTCATGCGATCCAGCAATATTCCATACAGCAGCTTAGCTTCTGCTGAAATATTATGGAATTTCTCATCTACAAATAATTGCTTCGGTACTTTATAGAATGTGAACTGCTCACTCTGATTACCATAGAAATGCTTATATTTTGTTCCACCCATTTCATTCACCTCCAGTCCTTGAGCTATATTTGGAACAAAAAAAATAGAGCGTTCACAAATCTAAAGTCAGATAAGCAAACGCTCTATGTAAAATATATTTAATTAAATCATTTGAAAATGTCTAAACGCATCCATAATTGCTTTTTCTTTTTCCACTGTACATTGAGGTTGTTTCACATTTTCTTTTTTAGAAAGGTTATAGTTATCTCTCTCCTTAATTCCACATTTTTGCTTGATTTGAGCAATATTCAATGAGGAAACCTTTATTCCATGTTTTTCTAATACATACTGCTTGATTTTAGCATAAGTTGCCTTACTCTCTGAAGCAGTTAAATCAAACTCATCAGTACGCAATTCTATGTTGATATGTTTCTTTGTTTTAAGTTTGGACAAAAGTACTACCGTCTCAACGTGAACCGTATGCGGGAACATATCCACCGGAACCAGCTTGCCCTGTACCCGGTATCCCATACGCTCAAACATCTGCAAATCGCGAATCTGCGTCTGCGGATTACATG
>NZ_JBKWZF010000122.1:0-2314 GCF_046991905.1 Finegoldia sp.
GATTAAGCCAATTAAAAGGGTCGTGACGTGTAAAATTAAATTGCCGAAATCCTTTATCCCTTTCTCAAAATCTGTATCCGCATCTTTTTGGCTAAGGGATGAGGTGATCTTTCCAAACTCAGAATCTTTTGCTAAATTAACTATAATTGCCTTCCCGGAACCGCTCATAACATGAGTGCCCATCCAAAGGGAATTTTTTCTTTTCGAAAGATTCGTGTTGGCAGGTATTGTTGTCGTCACCTTTTCAACGGGAAATGTCTCCCCTGTTAAACTCGATTCATCAGTAGATATGGAATTGCCCTCCATCAGCAAGCAATCCGCCGGTATCATATCCCCTGTTTTAACCCTGATGATATCGCCGATCGTAAGATTGCCGTTGTCGATCTCCTTAAAAGCCCCATCTCTAAGGACAGAAGAAGTAACGCTAACAGAAGACAGCAGACGTTTAACCGCATCGTTTGCTTTACTCTCATGGAGATAACTCAAAAAAGAAGAAATCATAATAATAATCAGGATAATCATTCCATCTGAATAATCCTTCATAAAAATCGACAATACAGCCGCAAAAATCAGAATCATCGTGATGGGGCTTTTAAATTGAGACAAAAAGATCATCACATTGGATCCGGATTTCGTTTCCTTAAAAACATTTTTACCATAACGTGCCATTCTGTCGTCGGCTTCTTTACTCGACAAACCACTTTCGCTCGTATCTAATTTTTTTAAAATATCATCCTTATCATAGGACCAAAAATCTTTCATAATGCCTCCTAGTGATTCGAATATATTCCAATAAAAAATAAAAAGCAATAAACAATATAAAAAGATACCGGAGTTCATTTTAATTGACTCCGGTATCTTTTTATATTTACAGAACAACAAAAATCAAAGTGACTTAACTATAGCCGTAATATGGTGACGCTTGAATTTTATACGGATCGATTCAAGCTATTTTGAAGGGATTTTATTTCCATTCTTCGTTTCCAAACGTCCAATATATCCCAAACCATTCAAAATACTAGATTCTATTTTTTCTGATATCACCGAATCCACTTAATTATAGAACGTTTTCAAGTTTTTAATCCCGTCCCAGTCCCAGTACCAGACAAATAAATTATTTTTTATTGTATAAACTCATAATTAATATCTATACCACTTTTTTCTTGAAAGTTTTCTAAACTACTTCTAATAACTGACTGCAAAGATTCGCCTTCTAAATGAATGTAAAGTTCATTTTTTGCACGACTACAGGCTACATAAAACAAGCGTGTAAATTCATCTAACGTTGTTTCATTAACTAATACGGGAGAAGTAAACATTTTATTCAAATTAACTCCTTCTCTTTTATCAAATGAGTTGGGATTTAAGCTTACAATTACTTTATCCCATTCTAATCCTTTAGATTGATGAACTGTCATATATTTACTATCCTCACAAAAAACCTCATTAAATAAACAATATGATGTATTCCATTTTAGACACTTTACATTTTGTTTCAAATCTTCTTTGTCATATTCTGAAAAAATATAAATTCCTTTATCATTGATTCCAAACAATTTTTTTAAAATAGTATTCTTCTTCTGAAAAATTAAACTATTGAATTTTTCAATTATATCCACTGTTAATGTGTCAGAGCTTACATCTATAAATAATTCTTTTAAAAATTCGTATATTGAATATATATGATTTATTTCTATCTTAGATGGAGATATTTGAAAATACTTTTGCAGTGTTAATATAATATCACCAAAAGATTTATTTTTATAACCTTCCCACAAGTTAAATATAATTTTAAAAGCTTTAACCCACATCACATTATTATGTTCTCTTATTTCATCTCTGATCATAATTGGAGAATTATAATAACTGTTATAAATTTTTTTCAGAATAACAGATTGATTTTCTTCTATATTCTGAATAAATTTAAATGCATCTACCCAACTACGAGCCAGTATAACTCCATTATCGTTTAAAATAGAATAAAGTATTCTATTTACTTCATCACTTCTACCCAGTAAGAATTTTATGCTTATTTTTTCAATAATTGTTTTGTCATCTTTATATTTCCTTATACTTGATTGAAAAATATTTTTGTCTGAACATCTAATAAAATTACAAAAATTTACAATGTTTTCTGTTGATCTACGATTACCATCAATAGAGTACTCTTCTACTTCATTATTTATATTAAACTCTAAAAAATCAGAAACCTTAGCTCCTTGAAAACTATAAATAGATTGGGCAACATCTCCAACTATTATAATTTTTGTAGATTTACTACCTATAAGTTTTATTATTTCTGTTTGTATAGGAT
>NZ_JBKWZF010000123.1:0-2235 GCF_046991905.1 Finegoldia sp.
GACAATGCTTCAACTATAACTCCATCTTGTTCTATTGCAGATTGCTTTGCCATATATTATATCGCTTTATCTCCTAAAACTTCTTCTATGAATTTAAATGATGACAGAATATCAGCCTCGCCTGCACCTACCGCAATGGTATGTTCAAAGTGTGCGGCACATTTCCGATCTCTGGTTCTCACTGTCCATCCGTCACGTTCCATAATAACTTGTCGGTCACCTTGCGTAATCATCGGTTCAATCGCAATGCAAAGACCTTTCTTTAAAAGTGTTCCGTATCCTCTTTTACCATAATTCGGTACCTGAGGGTCTTCGTGCATGTCTTTACCAATACCATGACCGACAAATTCACGCACAACACCATAAGAATGGGACTCACAATATTGCTGAATAGCATATCCGATATCACCGATTCTTTTTCCCTGCACAGCATTTTGAATGCCAATATACAACGCCTCTTTAGTTACCTTCAACAACTGACGAACTTCTTCGTCCACTTCACCAACGCAAAAGGTATAAGCTGAATCACCACAGAAACCATTCATGTAGGTACCACAGTCGACCGATACAATATCACCGTCTTTCAACACGATATCTCCCGGAATGCCATGCACTACCTGTTCATTAACCGATGTGCATAAAGAAGCAGGAAACGGATCTCCATATTGATTGGGAAAACCTTTAAAGGTAGGAACAGCACCATGATCTCTGATAAACTCTTCCGCTACCTTATCCAGCTCTTTAGTGGTAACTCCCGGTTTCACAAGTTTGGCAACTTCAGCCAACGTTCTACCAACAAGTAAGTTACTCTGACGGAGCAGCTCTATTTCATCTTCAGTTTTAAGAAATATCATTTCTACTCAAAGAATTAATATGCAGCTACACTACTACCGGTGCGTCCTTTGATACGACCAGACTTCAACAAACCATCATAATGTCTCATCAACAAATGACTTTCGACTTGTTGCAGTGTATCCAAAACAACACCTACAAGAATTAACAGAGACGTACCACCGAAGAATTGAGCAAACTCAGCCTTCACACCAAAGATACCGGCAAATGCGGGCATGATAGCAATGAAAGCCAAAAAGAAAGAACCCGGCAAAGTAATACGTGACATGATATCATCGATATACTCAGCAGTTTTCTTACCTGGCTTAATTCCCGGAATGAAACCATTATTTCTCTTCATATCCTCAGCCATTTGAGTCGGGTTAATGGTAATCGCAGTATAGAAGTACGTAAATAAGATAATCATTACTGCAAAAACAAAATTATACCAGAAACTCGTATGGTCAGTAAATGCATGAACGAAACCACTCACATTGTTAGTGTTAGAAAAACCAATGAAAGTGATCGGAATAAACATAATTGCCTGGGCAAAAATGATAGGCATTACACCGGCAGCATTCACTTTCAAAGGAATGTACTGTCTTGCACCGCCATACTGTTTATTACCAACGATTCTCTTTGCATACTGTACAGGAATTTTTCTTGTACCTTGTACCAAAAGAATAGCTCCGGCAATTACGATCAGCAGGAATACTATTTCAAATAAGAACATGATCAAACCACCAGTCTTGTCGGTCATACGGGAAATCAACTCCTGGAATAATGACTGCGGAAGACGAGCGATAATACCAATCAAGATAATAAATGAAATACCATTACCAATACCTTTATCTGTGATTCTTTCACCAAGCCACAGGATAAACATACTTCCAGCTGCCAAAATAATGGTAGAAGTAACCATGAACAGAGTCCAATCTAATGAAGCATTTAAGGAAGGTCCAGCCTGCATTTTAAGATTGAGCAAATAAGAAGGGGCCTGAACCAACAAAATAGCAATCGTCAAATAACGAGTATATTGATTCATCTTTCTTCTGCCACTTTCTCCCTCTCGCTGAAGTTTCTGAAAATACGGCACAGCGATTCCCAGCAACTGGATAACGATTGATGCAGAGATATAAGGCATAATTCCTAATGCGAAAATAGATGCATTAGAAAATGCTCCTCCTGAGAACATGTTTAACAAGGCTAAAAGGCCCTCGCTTGTTTGTTGATGCAATTGTGTCAGCATACCCGGGTTGATTCCAGGAAGCACGACGTACGAACCGAAACGGTAAATCGCCACAAACAATATGGTAATGAGGATCCGTTGTCTCAGATCCTCAATTTTCCATATATTCTTTAATGTTTCAATAGCTTTTCTCATTGAATCAGAGTTTTACTACA
>NZ_JBKWZF010000124.1:0-2211 GCF_046991905.1 Finegoldia sp.
GTGCTACATAAGGATAGTAACTGGAAGATTGTAGGATAAATAATGTAAAGCGTGTATTTCATTACAGATTTACACGCTTATACGCAAAATAAGAGATTTAGCACATAATTCAGAAGTATAAGTTTTTCTTGACAAATCTGAAAAAGTGTTTAAAATGTACTTATACAAAAAGTACATTTTGAAATGAGGTAAGATATGGAAATTATTATTAGCAATAATGCTAATAAGCCTATATATGAACAGATAACTTCTCAAATTAAGGCAATGATAATGAGCGAAGAATTGACAGCTGGAGATAGTCTTCCCTCAATGAGAGCTTTGGCAAAGTCGCTTCATGTAAGTGTAATCACAGTTCAAAAGGCTTATGAAGATTTACAGCGTGATGGTTTTATTGAAACTACAATAGGTAGGGGCAGTTTTGTATCTGCTCAAAACAAAGAATTTTATCAAGAAGAACAACAACGCATAGCAGAAGAACATTTGCAAATTGCCGCAGAAATCGGACGTACAAACAATATTTCACTTTCTAAACTACAAGAATTACTAACACTTTTTTACATGGAGGATGAATAATATGGAGTATGCTTTAAAATTATCAAATGTCTGTAAAGAATATGACAGTTCAGAGTTTGCTTTAGATAATGTTACATTTGATTTGCCAACTGGAACAGTTATGGGCTTTGTGGGAGAAAATGGTGCAGGGAAAACAACAACAATCGGATGTATTTTAAATACTCTCAAAAAAGACAAAGGGTCGATAGAGATTTTTGGAAAAGAAATGAATGACAATGATATACATATCCGAGAAAATATAGGTGTAGTATATGACGGCGATAATTTTCCGAATTATCTGTCGGCAAAACAACTTTCAAATATTATGGCAGGAATTTATAAACAATGGGATATTACTTTGTTTAATAAATATTTAGAAATATTTTCCTTAAATAGTAACCAAAAAATTTCAAAATACTCTAAAGGTATGACAATGAAACTAGCAATCGCTGTTGCATTATCTCACCACCCGAACTTGCTTATTCTTGACGAAGCAACCAGCGGATTAGACCCTGTAATGCGTGAGGAAATATTAGATATTTTTTTAGAATTTGTAGAAAATGAAAATCATTCAATACTTTTATCTTCTCATATTACTAGCGACTTAGAGAGAATTGCTGATTATATTACTTTTATCCATAAAGGCAAGATTATTCTTACTGAAACAAAAGATAATCTCATTTACAATTATGCAATTTTGAGATGTTCTGATAAGAATTTTTTATCTTTGGATAAAGAAGATATAGTGGCTTACCGTAAAAGAGATTATCAGATAGATGTTTTGGTTTCTGATATTGAAAAAGCCAGAAGAAAATATCCAAAAATTATTATTGACCATACAACGATTGATGAAATTATGTTGTTGTTAGTAAAGGGGGAAAATTGATGAAAGGACTTTTGAAAAACAATTTTATTGGGGTAATCGAAAATCTAAAACTTTTATTCCCTCTTGCTATTATATTTGGAATTATTGTTTCAATCACGGGTAATGCTTCCTTATTAAGTATTTATTCTCTATCTATTACACCGATACTTTTGTTATTGGTTGTTTTATGTATGAGAAAAGAAACTTTATCGAAATGGGATAAATACAAGATTTCATTGCCAGTTAGGAGAAACGATATTGTTAAAAGTTACTATACCATTCACTTGTGTTGGTGTATAGGTGGAATGGCAATCGTTACATTCTTCATGTTTCTTACAGTTATCATACACGGCAATCAATATTTTTATTATGGCTTTCGAGATGCGGTTACACTTATTTTAGGCGGTGGTATCTTGGCGATTTTTATTGGTTCATTTTTTTATCCACTCTATTATTTTTTTGGCGTGGAAAAAATTGAAATTACTGCAATCATAAGTTTGGTTGTTTCTGTTGCTGTTATTGTTGGAATAAGCCTTCTAATAAATGTATTCATTGGTGGAAATGTGTCTGATACGACATATTATATAAGTTTAATAGTAATTGCAATTATTACTTGCTTCACTTTTGTATGTTCCTATTTTTTATCAGCATTTATTTTTCGTGCAAAAGAGTTTTAGTTTTATGACTAAGGGCAAAGGTAATTTATAGAGGTGTATATGATAAGACTTAAAAAACGAGATATAAAAAAAGCATTGAAAGCAGGTGCAAAGGCTGGCGGTGTATCATTGGCTGAT
>NZ_JBKWZF010000125.1:0-2147 GCF_046991905.1 Finegoldia sp.
GCCCACAAGAATGGGAATAGTTGAGATACTAACGGAGCTTTCCAAAGCCGTCTGTCTGCTTCTGTAACATTGTGAAAAATACGCATATTGGATAAGCCTATGTGCGTATGTTGAGAATAGATAGCTGACTAAGGGGGCTGATAACTTGGCTAAAAAAGAACCTGCACAATATATCGTAGAACGGGAATTTTTAGGTAAATTTTCCGTAGAGGAATTGCTTGTCCGTATCGTGAAATCTCATGTAAAAAAAGGACTATCAAGAGGGTAAAACCCTTGAAAACAATGGAAAGAAGCCGTACTTTATGGTATAATATTATCATAGGTACGGCAGTTGAATAGGTGGAAAAATGATTTATCAAAAAGGTTCAAACTTATTTAACGTGGCTATTTATATCAGATTATCACGAGAGGACGGAGATAAGGAAGAAAGCGATAGTGTAGGAAATCAGAGAAAACTTTTAACAGAATATGTGAACAAGCATGATGACTTTATCTTATATGATGTTTATATTGATGACGGTTTTACGGGAACGAATTTCAATAGACCAGACTTTCATAGAATGATTGCTGACATTGAAGATAACAAGGTAAATTGTGTTGTTGTAAAAGACCTTTCCCGTTTCGGACGAGATTACATTGATACGGGGCGATATTTGGAAAGAATATTTCCAGAGCTTAATGTTCGTTTTATTTCTGTAACAGATAATATTGATAGTATGAAGCAGGCATACGATATGTTACTTCCTATTAAAAATATATTCAACGAACAGTATGCCAGAGATATTTCTAATAAAATTCAAGCGACTGTAAAATCAAAGCAGAAAGCAGGAGAATTTATCGGAGCTTTTACAAGTTATGGTTATAAGAAATCTCCTGCAAATAAAAATAAACTTGTGATTGATGAATATGCGTCCGAAGTTGTAAAAAGAGTATTTACTATGTATGCACAAGGAATAGGAAAACAAAGCATTGCCAAAATACTAAATGCAGAGGGTATCCTTTGTCCGTCAGAATATAAAAAGCTCAACGGCGAAAATTACAAAAATTGCAACCGTTTAGAGAAAACTTCTTACTGGACGTATTCCACGATTAAAGTGATGTTACAAAATGAGCTTTATATTGGAAATATGGTACAAGGAAAGAAACATCAACGTATGAGAAGCAAACAGCGTCCAGTTGAGAAAGAAAACTGGATAAGGGTTGAAAATACACATGAACCGATTATAGACCGTCAACTGTGGGATAAGGTACAAAAACTGCTGACGAAAAAGCATAGGGATATTGATTTAGAAACAAATAAAAATATCTTTGCAGGTTTTATCAAGTGTGGCGATTGTGGTCGGGCAATGATGAAAAATTTCTGGCGACGTGCCGACGGAAGTAAGTCCTATTCATTCTATTGTGGAACTTACAAAAGAGGTGGAAAAGATTATTGCACTCCGCACACGCTCCCGTTTCAAGTATTGAATGATATTGTGCTGGGAGATTTAAAGCAGATTATCCGCAATGTAGAGAACTTGCAGGAACTTGTAAAATCACAATCTTTCACAGCAACAAAAATCAGAAAATCAACAGACATAGAACTGACAAAGTTAAAAGCAGAGCTTGAAAGAGTGAAGAAGTTGAAAAAGTCAATTTATGAAGATTATAAAGACGAACTGATTTCTAAAGAAGAATTTCTTTCTTATCGAGAGGACTATCAACAAAAAGAAACGCTTTACTCCAAACAGATTGAAACGCTGGAAGAAAAGAAAAAGGAAAGTGTAACAGAAGATGTTTTTGAAACACCGTGGTTAAGGCGGTTGTTGGAACTGAAAGACATTGAAGAATTAGACAGAGATATTATTGTGGAAATGATAGACCAGATAACAGTTTATGAAAACCGCAAACTTAAAATCTCATACAACTTCGGAAATGAGCTGGAACATTTATTTTCAAGCGTTTACTGTGAGGACTTGGAGAAAAAGGCTATCTAATCTCAATACATTTCTAACTCCCCATATATACTGGGGAATACATATCAAAATTTGCGTAAACTACAATCAGCACATGGCGGATATGATACCGGCAGCATTTCCTATGACGGGGTTTATGAAAAGGATATTACCCTTGCGATCACGCAGAAAATCGGAGAGCAGCTGGAGAAG
>NZ_JBKWZF010000126.1:0-2117 GCF_046991905.1 Finegoldia sp.
CCAGCTACAGCAGGACCCTTTCGTATCAGGGAACCATCGGACATCAATACCGGGTGACAGCCGAAGTCTTTGCCAGAGACGCCAACGGCATCGACAGCCGTACCACTCCCACCTCCTCCGCGGTTACGGCAAAAAGATAGCTTAAAATATAACATTTTTCAATTTTGATGAAATGTATTGTATTAACTTTCTGATATATGTATAACCAACTAAAGGTCAAATATTATAACCGCAATTAGAAAGCAGGTGTCTCCAATGCATCTATAACTCTGAAAAGTTTAGCTTTGGAACTAATACTTTGCGCAAGAAATTTCTTATTACGGGGTGATACTGTGAATATTAGAAAAAGATTCTTTGCTATAGCACTGTCTTTTGTTCTTTTCATGGCTAACCAACCCGTCGCTTTTGCCGCAACCACTCAGCCATCCAGTCTGCAAAAGATAAATGTAGAAGAACGCAACGCAGTAGGGTTAGAAGAATTTAAAAATTATATTAGCAAGTTTTTTAATAACCCCGAGGAATACACACTTTATGATAAAAGTGGAAATGATATCAGCGATGAATTCTATGAAAAATATAATAATTTATTTGAGAAAGGTGACTTCTCTGTTCTTCAAGAGATTTCTGAATCTACGATTTCTTACATGAGCTACCACCCATTACCTGGTTCTATAGATAATATATCCTCTACTATCTCTCGAGCTAACAAACGCTATACATATGATTTGTACACTGTTGGTATTCTTATTGAAGGAGTAATGGACTTTGAAGTACAGATGACGCCTAGACTTACTTATTATGTTGATTCAAGTGGTAAAATCGTACAACCTGTAAACGATCCTGTATTGGATATAGCAATTCACGACTTCGTTGTATATGATTTTTCGTTCAAAAACATCGAGGTATGGTCCTATGTTTCGGCTGATGGTAAAACAGTTTACTTTGGCGGTGAATTTTGTGTATATCGCGCCTTGGAGGGAACGGCATTTTATTCAGGAAAGATGAAGGTCGAAGCGGTTGCTCATGCTGATGGTACTTTTGAAAAGCCTACATGGGAGCAGACAGGCACTTATCTTGAGCCTCCTTTTTAATTAAATCTCATACATGAGAAAGGACTGTTAATATTGAAAAGACTGTGTTCCCTTTTATTAGGACTGGCTTTAATAACTGGTACTTCTATTTCTCCTGCGTATGCCTCAGAAATAGAACCGCGATACTCCATTGAAACCATTGAAGTTGAATTAGAGGTCCCCGCGACGATCCCTTCCCAGCAGCTTACAGATTCTACTGGTAGAACTGTATCATTTCCAAAGTTTAGATCTAGTTGTATTGTAACATGCGCTGTTGATATAGACACAAGAACGGGAAGTATCGTTCGAGCCTCTGTCAAAGATTCATCGTTAGATCTCGGATTAGCTGAACCACCCTCAAGCGACCTTGAACATAATTCCGCTATGAACATTTTGTATATTCAAGTGATCAATCCATCGGACTGCATTACAATTGCATCAGACAAAAAGAGTTTTCGAATTAATGCCGAAATGGAGGCAAAAGTTCACTATGAAATAATCTGGATGAATACAACACCACCTGTTCCCAGCCTTTACGAAGATCTTTACTTCAACATTTCTGGAAGCGCAACTTATAGGACGGCATAATAAAGATATATAACTTATAATAATTACCAGGGGGATGATTATGCGGAAAGCACTTAAACGTGCAATAGCTTATGGAATATATTACATAATATTTATTGGCGTGACCATTTACGGCACAATTAGAGGATGGCCACTCCGCATACCTATACTCCTTGTTTTCCTAATTTTACTATATGCCTGCGTGGGAGGCAAAAGCAATGCCATTACAGAATATCGCTATCATACCGATAACCCAATGATTGCGCCTGACTTACCTATACAGCCTGAACGGAGCTCCGCTTCAGTTTCCTTTCTTGCATCTTTTCTTTTGCTTCTTCCACCGGGGCTGTATTTGATCATTAGTGTGTGCATCGGTTTATTGACCTAGCTTATGGCGGAACCACTTTGCAGCATCCTCGTTGTGGACACCCCCCACCCTCGCTATGAAAATGCTACGTCTGATACGGCTGTGTATTCCGT
>NZ_JBKWZF010000127.1:0-1975 GCF_046991905.1 Finegoldia sp.
CACTAATACATTATAAGAAAGAGCTGAATTTGTCAATGTATTCATAGAAATGTGACCATTTTGTAAGGTTCAGGACTTTCCTTTACATTCTCATTAAGGAAGACTGCACATGTATACCCGTAAAGGATCACACACGGCAGGAAACCTCGTACAGCTATTGTTTATCCTATTTGCAAATTCGTACCTTTCTGAAAGAAAAAAGTATCAATTTTTCCCATATCTTATCATAAGTCCTCGAATTGCCGATATATCCTTATTTTATAAGGTTTGTCGGCTTTTTTCATTTCTTCAACCTACCGCAGAACTGGGTCTACACTACGCATATCTTCACTCTCAATCGCTGTATATTTTGTTGTAAATCATGCTATCATACTTCTCATTTCTTTGTTTGCTCCAACTACTGAGGCATGAGCGTATAAGTTAAGCGTGATTGTTATGTTGGAATGTCCCATGATATACTGTAAATTCTTTGGGTTCATATTCTTTTGTGCTAATCTTGTACAAAATGTATGCCTTAGCGTATGCGGTGTAATATGTGGCAATGGAACATCATGTGTCTTGTTATACTTCTTTATCATTCGTAACAATTATGTTTTATAGGTTGCATTTTGTGTAGGATAACCATTTTCTAATAGAAATAAGAAATGACGATAACCGTCAATCTCCTTTATCATAGGTTTCTGTTTCCTTTTTAATACTCTCTTAAAGGCTTTTTCTGTTTCATCACTCATTGGCACTTTACGAATACCGCTTTTTGTCTTTGGCTCATTGATATAGTAACCGTCTTTGTTTTTCAGTAACTGATGATTGATATTGATTGAATGATTTTCAAAATCTAAATCATGTTTTGTCAATCCACAGAATTCTGATATTCTTAGTCCTGTTTTCAACAATATCAGCACATCATCATAATATTTCTGATAACAGGTATCCTGTGCTATGAAATCAAGTAATGCCTGCTCTTGCTCCTCACTTAATGCAACTTTTGTTTTACTGTCATTTTCAATTACTTCACTAAGTGAAAAATCAAAAGGGTTCTTCCTTACATAATCATCATCAATCGCCATACAAAACGACGCTTTTAACGAACGCTTATAGTTCTTGATTGTTCCAAAGGAAAACCCTTTTTGTTGCATACGGATTGCCCATTCTCTAGCGTCTGACGGTTTAATACTGTCAATACTCCTAGAACCGAGTATATCGTCCTCTAAGGCTTTCATAAGGTATTTTCTGCCGACTTCTGTATTTTTCGTTACATTTGGTCGCTGTGCGTTCTTTTTCGCATATAACTGGCAAAGTGTCATTTTACCGCCCTGCGTGTCGATACCGTCATACAAATCTCTTTGTATGATACGCTCCTTTTCCCTTAATGATAAATCATCTCGTTTGCCTTTCGGTGTTCTATCTGTCGGTAATAATTTCCAAGCATACACATATTTTGTTTTACCCAATGCGTCTACATATTTGTAAGTGTATCTTCCGTCTGGTCTTTGACTTTCTCCTCTCTGTAATATTCTGTTTTTGTTATCTCGTCTTTTTAATGCTGACATCTTTCAAACTCCTTTCAAAGTATGAAAGAGCCTCGTATATACGACTTAATCAAATCATAACACGCACAAGGCTCTTTTGCATTAAATTTGTTCCAGTTTATCTATGACTTTTTCAAAATTCTTTTTCTTGATAAGCATACGATTCCCATTCATAACGACACATTCTCGTTTATGATCGTTTGCAATTTGACGCAACTTATTTTCTCCAATGCGGAAATAACTGGACGCTTCTTCAATCGTCATAAGGTATCGTTCCCATAGTGGCATACTTAAATCGTGCATAAATTCTCACTCCTTTCCATAAAATCATTTTTAAGCAATTCAACGGCTTTTGTCATAGCCCACAGGACTTCCACCTCTGCATTATCCAATGTAGCCGTACCCATTGCGTGCGACGCTCTGAACGCTCAAGCTGTGGCTGTACG
>NZ_JBKWZF010000128.1:0-1744 GCF_046991905.1 Finegoldia sp.
TATGTATTCTTATACTAAAACAGATAAAACTTAGATACCATACGGTCCGACATTACTTTATCTGCAAAGTATTTCATATTCAAGTGTTTATTCTGGATTTCAAATATTTTACAATTTGTTTAGCCTCATCATTATCTTTCTGATACTGCTCTGTTCCTACCTGTGTTTTATTTTTTGATACATAGACAGCTAAATTTCGATTATCTTTCATAATAATCTTTATACCCACAAACAAATATGGAGTTGATAATATTCCAGTAGGTAAGCCAGAGCTAGGCATTAAAGCTAAGAAGGGAGCTTGTTTCCCTTTTTTACTAGCTTTTTCATTTAAAACAACACATCTTTCTATTTCACTTAATGAATATTTTCCTTCTGTCCCATTTAATATTTGAAAAGCGTTATTCGAAAAATCTATTTTAATACTAGAAAATTCTTTTATCATTTTAAATCTACATCAGACAGAGAAGGAAAAGGTTTTACTATGCGAATATCATAAGGTTCACTAGTTGATATACTTGAAATACTGTTCGCGCTACTGTAAGTTAATACTGTGTGGGCAGTAAAATAATAATTGTAAGGATATGCATTATTCATGTGCATCAACCTCCTTATATCTCTTCTATTATCATTATATGCATAAATCTGAAAATGTAAATTTTACAACAGACCAAATAAATGTTCTTTAAAATTAATCCCATTTGGGTTCCATTATAAATTTATCAAATAACTTGTAAACAATAATGTAGAAAAGGCCTTTATCTACTTCTAAAAAGATATACGGTAAATTAACAACTAAAAAATTTTCACTGATTTATAATTTTCATTATCAAACTCGTATCACAAATATGAAATTCACAGAATAATCTAATTTTTGCTTTTCCATCTTCTATACGTCATGTAAACATTGACGTCTTTCATAAAACAATCTGCTTCCACCTGCATCACATAAAAAAGGAACAGGTTTACCCCATTCCTAATAACACACGACTGATTGTTGAGAAACAATTGACGATCGCACTTCTTGCATAAAACAATGGGCCATCTAATACACCACTGACCAATACCAGTATCAATGCGAAGGATAAATACATTTCATAACGCATCAAATTGAAATAAGTTTCTTCACTAAGAACACCATTAAATCTTAGAACCATCAAGTGGCGGTAATGTGTTAGGTTGAATACCAATCCAATGTTAATAAATGCAGTCATATAACTCAATTGAAAGATAATCGGCAACAGCACCTGAAAATTACTATCCAAGTTAAAACCCAATCATCAAATAGCATAAGAATAACAGATAAAACCAACAGCATATTCATCAATGGTCCAGCTAAGGCTGTCCAGATCATGCCTTCTTTTTTATTACGATAATAATAAGGATCTACTTCCACTGGTTTGGCCCATCCAAATTGAAAGAAAAGCAAACATAAAGTACCAATGGGATCCAGATGCTTTAAAGGATTTAAAGTCAAACGACCTCTTTCCTTTTGCGTATAATCACCCAGCTTATAGGATACAAACGCATGAGCAAATTCATGAAAGCTCAAAGCAATTGCCACGGCCGGTATCAGATAAATCATTTCATGCAGAAAACTATTGAAATCATAACCAAACATGATGTTTCCTCCTTCTGGTAGTATTCAATAGTATAACAGATTCATACATAAAGGTAAAGAAATGCTCTGATCCTGCGCGTAAAAGCAAGAATATCATAGATCAACCACTCTATATAAAACTTGAGT
>NZ_JBKWZF010000129.1:0-1471 GCF_046991905.1 Finegoldia sp.
CCTTTTCATTTTGTTTTTGAACAAGTAAAATATTACTATGAAAGCGAATATTCTCGAAGCAATCTTTTTTGACGAACACCATAATTGGGATAACTTTGTTGAGAAATACGGGCGAAAGATTCGGCTAGTCGTCAAACGGGAAGTAAACAAGTTTAGATATTGTGGAGATATTCAAAAAGGATACCGACTGTTTGTCTGCGAAGGATGTCATCAAACAAAGTTTGTTCCCTTGAAATGTCGTGGAAAGTTCTGTCCAACGTGTGCAACAGGTGAAAGCCAAAGGTGGTCAGCGGTTGTGGCGAATGATATGTTTAAAGTGACACATCGGCACGTAATCTTTACGATCGATGAGGGGTTACGGGAAATCTTTATGATGGAAAACTATCGAGATTCCTTACTGAAAGGACTAATGGATGAAGCCGCAAAAATTATTCTTGCCTATTTTGAGAAAAGAAAGGTGAAGGCAGGTATAGTAGCTACAATCCACACCTTTGGATCAAAACTAGAATTTAATCCGCATGTTCATATGGTTGTTACTATGGGTGGCTTAACAAGAGATGGAAGTTGGGAAGAATACGATTATTTACCTTTTTCTATGTTAAGAAAATACTGGAAAAATGCTGTATTGAAACTAATTAGACGAACGTTAGGTGAGTGGGACAAGCAAAGAGTTCAATCAAGATTACAAGCTGCGTACAAGAACAATGGAGAAGGGTTTTACGTAAATGCTCCTAAAAGGAGCAGGACAAATCTAAAGTCACTACTCCAATACATCAGTCGTTATATGAAGCGTGGCCCGATCGCATTAAGCCGAATCTTAATGTATGATGGCGACACTGTCATGTTCAACTACATGGACAAACGAACGAATACTAAAGAGACGATGACCATGAGTATAGACGAATTCATAGCTGCACTGATTCGCCATATTCAAAATAAGAATTTCAAAACGATTCGTCGCTATGGAATCTATAGTCGTAGAATCAAAACATTAATGAAAAAGGTCATGAAGGAGTATCAGAAACGAGTAAAAAAGCTGTTTATCAATCTGAATGAGGCCTTAAGACCAAAATCCTGGGAAGAAAGAATAACCGAAGAATTTGGTGAAAATCCCTTAGAATGTTCTTGTTGCGGTGAGTACTATGAATTCGTTGGGATGAGTGTGCGCAAAAATGGACGGTTAGTTATTAAATATGCGAAAGATAACCATGCAAAGCGGTTTATGCGAGAGGAGAATCGAAAAATTGACCAAAAAGAATTCAGGCAACAGTATGAAGAAGAAAAAGAAAAAACTTTTAAAGCAATTCGCTGGGATTGGGAACGCCAACGTGAAATTTATATGTCTAAGTTGTGGTGAAAAAGAATCAATCCCAATGGATGTAGTAAAATTTTTAGATGATGCAGATATTGCAAATGATCCGAACAATCCTCCCCAATTTACCTGTGAAAAATGTGGGAAGGAGATGTATCC
>NZ_JBKWZF010000130.1:0-1402 GCF_046991905.1 Finegoldia sp.
TAATCAGACAATATGGAACAATGTATTTGAGGATGAATGTATTTTCATCGTCGTCGTGTTTTCCATTCGTATTATTAATGACCATTAGCTTGTTCCTATCGAAAATCTTCTCAAATTCTCTGTCAATGCCTTTATTTATCTCATCTTCTGAAAACTTTGCATTCTCAATTAAACCAAGTATATCTGCATCACGAAACTTGTAGCCACTAACATTTTTATATTTATCGGATTTTATTTCCAATAATACCCTCTTATCATAATCAATAGCGTATTTGATTTCTTGATTCATCATATCATAGTCCATCGCATCATGAGTAACCACTTCAAATTCCGCCTCATTCTTCAAGTCAGTCACATTTTTATTATCAACTAACCAAAAAACTCTGCTACTAGTGTTTTTGTTGAATTTTCCATACAACACAATTATATCTGCATCGTATTTTCTACTGAACAATGAACTCGTGGAATAAGTGTGTCCGTTTTTCGGAAATATATTGTCCAGTTTTTTTCCATAAGTATTGGAATAATCGTATCCCTTGTCATCAGTTGTCTCTAATACAACAGCGCTATAAGCCTGTTCACTTAATTGAAACTCTGCGAAGGTATTTCTCAAATAAGCATCTGTTGCAGATTCCACGATTGTTCCCAATGAGAAAATTAAAAGCACCATCAAACAAAACACAACTTTATTTCTGAAAACATCCATTAGCCCTAGTTTAATATTATCTTTTATCATACAAGACCTCTTTTTCAAAATCATCGTAGCTGATTTTAGCTCTTAAAGCACTCAAAATCACAGTCAATATTATTAGAATAATCTGCAATTGCAATATAAGATAAATCGTGATTTTGTTTTCATTAATAATTGCAAGATATCCATACGTCAATGCTGTTGATATTGCACATGTTATAAAACTATACTCCAAGGCTTTTTCAAGGAACATCTTCATGATGTCTTTTCGTTTTGCACCAAAATTTGCACTTACAATTACGAATTTCTTGTATTTGTTCAAAAACATCCACAATGAAATTGCATACATTGCCAATGCCATGACCGTACTATTAGTAATAAACTGAGCATACACCTTGTATTCTGGATATGATTTTATTAAATCCCTTAGAGTAAGCTTGTCGTACATTTTAATTTCTTTTCTCTTGTATCCGATTTTTTTAAGAGATTCTGCAATCGCTTTCAATGACTTATCATCACTAGAATCTATGTAAAGTGTTGAAATGTTTTCTGGTTTAATTGTGAATAGATTTCTCACTACATCGACTTTTCCATCATTAGCAATGTCAGATTGAACATCAAACATATTAATTATCTCAGTATGATAATTATTTTCTACTTCTTTTTTATCGTAATCCGATATTTTCCCTTCTACAAAATCAATCACTGGAT
>NZ_JBKWZF010000131.1:0-1061 GCF_046991905.1 Finegoldia sp.
CAAGTATTATGAGAGGATAAATGCGCAAACCGTTGAGATTGAGCTTCCTTTTGAATATCCTAACATTTGGTCTGTGCTACGTTTGAAAGACATATGCCAACTGATAGACGGTGAAAAAAGAAACGGAAAGGGCATCTGTCTGGATGCAAAATACCTACGTGGTAAATCATCTGCTACCATTGTAGAGAAAGGAAAATTTGTCTATGCCGGAGATAACATCATTCTTGTAGATGGTGAAAATTCAGGTGAAGTTTTCACTGTTCCGCAAGATGGGTATATGGGGAGTACATTCAAACAGTTATGGCTTTCTTCGGCTATATGGAAACCATATATTTTGGCTTTCATTCTGTTCTATAAAGAGGATTTGAGAAATTCAAAAAGAGGTGCGGCTATTCCGCACCTCAATAAAGAGTTATTCTACAATCTGCCTATTGGTATTCCACCTTATCAAGAACAGCAGCGTATTGCAGAACGGATAAATGAACTATCGCAGTTGCTCAAATAGTTTTTCTATTTGAGCAACAATGCGTTGTTGTTCTTTAATCGGAGGTAATGGTATTAATATTTCTTTTACTTTTGCTATACTTACACCACCTATAATGCCCGTTTTATTTAGGTTAAATAGTTCAAAGAACGATGGTGACTGTAGATAATAGTACATGTATTTCCCGATTCCAACAAATGGTGAGAAACAACATAACTTATTCCCAAAACATACATCTTGATTCAGTATTGCAATTTTTCTTCCGGCACTTCCACCTTCAATACACATCAATATTGAGTTATTGGGAGCAAGTCTAAAATCAGGTTCATATTGTTTCGGAATCGCAATGCCATTATCGTAAATAATCCGATTATTAAAATCAACATCCTTAGTTCCAATATAATAACGTCCTATAACATCTGTAAATTTTGATTTCTTTTCAGTTTCACTAATACTGTTGCCAGTGTAAATGTTTGCAATATGAGAAAGTCTTGTCCATACCCAATTCTTGGGAGTTTCAAAAGGTATCTGTTCTGTTATATCCAAGCACTTTTTACCTACCTGCTCATAATACTTG